>NZ_LARE01000045.1:0-26946 GCF_000980245.1 Odoribacter sp. N15.MGS-14 | reverse complement strand
AACTCAAAGCTGCTACAAACGGTAAAGAATTTACACACAAGGTTGTTTATAGTGCCAAAGGACGTCAGGACGTAGTCATTACTTTGAAAGCCACCGTCGAGCATCCAAAAGCTGCTACTGTAGGTGAAGGGATCAAAGAATACTGGGATGCAGCCATGACTTATGTCCGCCTGAATGTAGAAGTAGTAGACGCCGTTAATAAGTGCGATTTCATCGCAGACTTGTTGAGTACTTTCAATGGTAACAAATTGGAATTGAACGGAAAAGATAACACATTCACCGATTTCACTACTTTGAATTATTCATTTATTTTCTCTGATAAAAACGTAAACCGGGAAGTAACTGGTCTGGATGGAACCAAATACAACCTGAATGTACAAGACAATGGAAAATCCCTGTATGCCGATAATACTAAAATCGCTTCTCTGAGCGATGCTACCGATGCCACGGTAACAGCTTCTGTTGTAACCTATGAAAATAACGAGGTGGCTAAAAACTTACTGAACAAGGCAGGACACCTGGAATTAGGCGAAGGGGCGACTTTCTACGCCTGGATGAATGTAAAAGCGATCAATGGTTGTGGTCTCGAATATCCGTTATCCAATGGTGAATTCAAAGCTTACTTCCTGCGTCCGGTAGATGTGTTGAAACAAGAAGAAGCAGCCACCTTAAGAGATGCACAGACCAACGGATCTACGATCAATTTAATGGATCTGATCGAACTGAAAGACTGGAGAGAAGAGGCATTCCAATTTACACCTGTAAACTTCTATGACTACTACAAAGTTGAACAAATCGTAGCTTTAGCCGGTGACCATGCTGACGTAAAGTATCCGATCTATACCACTTTGAACGGTAACAAACTGGAAGACAAAGTTGAGCTGGGTAGTGTTACAAAAAAACTAGTTCTGACAGCTAGCGAAGGAATACCAGCTGCTGTTCCAACCAGTGAGGCAGATCTGGCCAATTACGGTACTCTGACCCTGAAGAATAATGGAGCTGCCGTAGGAGCCTTTAAACTAAATGTTCCTGTCAAAGTCGTATATAAATGGGGTGAAGTAATCGAATATATCGTAGTAGATGTATTAGCTACTCAAGGTAACTGATTATTCCCTACGAAATTCTGTTAACTTTTAAGTAGTAAAATGAATGAGGCGGTGAAGAAGCTCACCGCCTCTGTTTATCCTCATAAAATTCTATTATGAAACAAACAATTTTAGCCGCCTTGCTTTTAGCAAGCACTACTTCTCTTTTCGCCCAAAAGGAGACAGAGAAAATTGAGTTCCGCCCGCATTGGTATATGCAGGTTCAGGGAGGTATCGGTCATACGATCGGAGAAGGTAAGTTTTCCGACCTGGTGTCACCGGCAGCAGCCCTGTCGGCAGGCTACCGTTTTACGCCCGTGTGGGGATTGCGCGGAGGATTCAGCGGATGGCAGGGGAAAGGCTGTTGGGTGAATCCCCGCCAGGAGTATAAGTTCAATTATGCACAGCTGAACGCAGAGGCTACTTTCGACATCGCCAACAGCCTCGGAGGATTCAATCACAAGCGTTTCTTCAACCCTTATCTGTTTGCAGGTATCGGGGTCAACATGGCTTTCAACAACAACGACGCTGTTGCCCTCAATGAGGCTGGAAACAAACTGCAATATCTATGGGATGACACCAAGGCTTTCGTGGCAGGCCGTCTGGGAGTAGGGATGGATTTCAGGATTTGTGATGCCGTAGCGTTTAACCTCGAAGGGAATGCCAATGCCCTATCCGACCATTTCAACTCAAAGAAAGCAGGAAATGCCGACTGGCAATTCAACATTCTTGCCGGCGTGAGCATCCGCTTCGGCAAGGGATATACCAGGAAAACACAAAAGGCTGCCCCGACTTCTATCCCACCCCGGAACGTACCGAAAGAAGAGCCGAAAGAGGACCCGAAACCGGTTGTCGTGCCTGAAAAAAAGACAGAAAAACTTCAGCCGATACAGGTAAATGTGTTCTTCAAAATCAATTCAGCTGTGATCCGCCCGGAGGAAGCCGGCAAAGTGGATGAACTTGCCGCTTATCTGCAAAAAAATCCGGCAGCGCAAGTTACCCTGACAGGATATGCCGATGTGCAGACCGGCAATCACCGTCTCAACAAGACGCTTTCCGCCAGACGTGCACAGGCCGTAGCCGATGCACTCACGGCAAAAGGCATTGCCGCCGACCGCATCACCGCCGACTTCCAAGGCGATACCGTCCAGCCATTCGCCACTCCGGAAGAAAACCGGGTCACCATCTGCATCACAGCAGACGCTCCGGGCATGTAACGACACAGACATCCCCTAAAAGAAAATTGCCCTCTGAAAGCCGTTCAAAACTTTCAAAGGGCATTTCCTAACTTCGTCATCCAGAATCAGCAAAACAATGCCTTTTCCGTAAACTCCCCGACTTTCAGGTATTTCCGATAGATTTCCTCATACAGCTTCGCATTGGCAGCATTGGGAGTATATTCCATAGCAAACCCGGAGCTCATGGCTTTCTGAGCATCTTCAACACGGTTATATACCCCGGCCGCGGTAGCCGCAAACATAGCAGCTCCCAGAGCACAGGCCTGATCAGTCTTACAGACTTTGATCGGCATATTCAAAACATCACTCAGCGTCTGCATAACAAACGGAGATTTCAAAGCAATTCCTCCGATTCCGATCACGCTATCGATCTGAACCCCCTCATTCCGGAAACGATCGACGATCGCCTTCGAACCGAAAGCGGTAGCCTCTACCAAAGCCCGGAAAATACGGGGAGCGGTACTTCCCAAAGTCAATCCGGTAATCGTTCCCTTCAACAACTGATTGGCATCCGGGGTGCGCCGTCCGTTCATCCAATCGGTAGCAATAACCGTACTTTCTTCCGCCGGTATCTTTTCAGCCTCGGCCGTCAAAACAGGAATAATCCGGTTGCAAGCTTCTTCCACAAGCCGCTCTTTCATCTCCTCATCCAGCAAATCGCTCTTTCCGACTATCTCTTTCAACGGGAATTCCAACACCCGTTTAAACCAGGCATAAATATCCCCGAATCCCGATTGTCCAGCTTCCAAACCGACCATACCGGGAATAACCGACCCATCTACCTGCCCGCAAATGCCTTTGATCAGTTTATGTCCGATCTCCTCATAAGTAGCCACCATGACATCACAAGTCGATGTACCGATCACCCGCACAAAAGTATGCGGAGTGACCCCGGCTCCGACAGCTCCCATATGGCAATCGAAAGCACCTCCTGCAACCACGACTTCTGTAGTCAACCCCAGGCGTTCAGCCCATTCCGGTGATAACTTACCTACCGGTTTATCGGCAGTCTCCGTCTTTTCAAACAAGCGTGAACGAAAACCGGCCAACAAAGGATCTAAAGTGGTCAGAAACTCCTCACTGGGTAATCCTCCCCATTGTTCATGCCACATCGCTTTATGGCCACAGGCACAACGGCTGCGGACGATATCGTCACTCTTGGTCACTCCGGTGATCAAAGCCGGCAACCATTCACAATATTCTACGATCGAATATGCTTTCGCCCTGACATGCTCATCTTCACGAAGTACATGTAAAGCTTTTGCCCAAAACCATTCCGACGAATAGATTCCTCCTTCATAAGCCGAATAATCGATATTCCATTCTCCGCAAAGTCTATTGATCTCGGCAGCTTCCCGGATTGCCGTATGATCTTTCCAAAGTACAAACATCGCGTTCGGATTCTCAGCGAATTCCGGCAAGAGCGCCAGAGGAGTCCCCGTGGCATCGGTAAAAGCAGGGGTACTCCCGGTTGTATCGAAAGCGATCCCCACCACTTTTTCCGCCGTACCGGCAGGACAAGCCGCCAAAGCCTCTTTCACCGAAGCTTCCAACACATCGATATAATCCTGCGGATGCTGACGATATTGATTGATCGCCGGATTACAGTATTTCCCCTCTTTCCAGCGGGGATAATATTTCACAGCAGTAGCCAGTGTCTCCCCTGTCAGCGCATTCACAACGATCGCCCGGGCCGAATCACTACCATAATCTAAACCTATAACGTATTTTTCCATATCTTCTCTAATCGAAAACTGAAAATCGACAGAAATAATTGTCAATTATCAATTAACAGAGTGCTTTATTCAGCATATAATAAACTTCGTTCATACGGAGTTCTTTCTTGAATTCCGGAATGGTGGTGTTTTTGTCGATCACAACCATTTCTATCCCTGCTATCTCGGCATAATCTTCCCAATATTCGGTAGTCAGGTCATACGAAAAACTGGTATGATGCGTACCTCCTGCCAAAATCCAGGCACCTGCACCGACTTCCAGATTCGGTTGCGGTATCCACAAAGCCGAAGCAACGGGAAGTTTAGGTAATTTTTTACTCTTGATACAATCCACCACATTGACAATGAGACGGAAACGGTTACCCAAATCCACGACAGTAGCAGCAACTCCTTCTCCTTGTTTGCTGGTGAAAACCAAACGGGCGGTTTCGCTGTCGATACCGATACTCAGCCGGTGTACTTCGAGCCGTGGTTTCTGCTCTGCAATCAACGGGCATACTTCCAGCATATGAGCCTGTAAGATGGCACTCTTTTCCCCATCGAAATGCAAGGTATAATCTTCGAGGAAAGAACATCCTTTAGGTAATCCCTGACTCATAAACCAGGTAGTCCGGTAAAGAGCCGCCGTTTTCCAGTCACCTTCCGCCCCGAAACCATATCCTTCAGCCATCAAACGCTGTGATGCCAAACCCGGAATCTGATCGAACAATCCCAGATCGTTGAAATTGGTTGTAAATCCTTTTGCTCCGGTATCTTTCAACAAACGGCGCAAGGCGATCTCGGCTTTTGCAGAGTTCCAGACTTTGGTATAAGCTTCCGTACCGGTCTGTTCCAGAGCAGCATCATGCTCGTATTCTTTAAAATAAGTAGCCACTAAAGCCTGTACCTCCTTATCCTCGACAGCCTGATAATAAACCATCAGATCATTCACCGGGTAATAGTCGACATGATACCCCAATACCTGTTCTGCAGTCACTTTATCCCCGTCGGTCACAGCCACATTATTCATCTGGTCACCGAAACGAAGGATCAGCATATCCTGAGCATCGGCCCAGGCAGCAGCGACACGCATCCAAACTGCAATTTTTTTCTGAGCGGCCTCATCCTGCCAGTGCCCCACCACCACCTTACGGGGTTTACGCATACGGGTCACGATGTGCCCGAACTCCCGGTCACCGTGAGCACTCTGATTCAGGTTCATAAAATCCATATCTATGGTATCCCAGGGGATTTCTTTATTAAACTGAGTATGGAAATGCAACAACGGTTTCTTCAGTTCCTGCAATCCATGAATCCACATCTTAGCCGGAGAAAAAGTATGCATCCAGGTAATTACCCCGATACATTTCGCATCATGATTAGCAGCCTTGAATGTTTCCGTGATTTCTTTCGCCGAATTCACCGTACCTTTATATACTACTTTCACCGGCAAATTTCCGGATTCATTCAATCCTTTTACCATCTCATTGGAGTGAGCATCTACAGCCACAACAGCATCTCCTCCGTACAGCAGCTGAGCTCCTGTCACAAACCATACTTCAAAATTTTCGAAAGCCATAATTATTTTAAATTGATAATCGACAATTGATAATGCTATCCATTTTCAACAGTCAATCTGAATTATTACTTATTTTACCTATTATATTCCGGCAATGCACCCGACAGTAAAGGTCAACTGTGCATTGTCAATTCAATTTATTGTCCGTAATAAGCATTCGGACCGTGTTTACGGAAGAAATGCTTCTGAATCAGATAAGGATTCATAGATAAACGGGGGTTAACCGTAAATGCCACAAAAGCCATCTTAGCCACTTGTTCCATCACCACAGCATGGTGTACCGCTTCGTGAGCATCTTTTCCCCAGGAAAAAGGACCATGGTTTTTGACCAGTACTCCGGGGATATATTCCGGGTTCAACTTCCGGAAACGTTCCACAATCACATTCCCGGTTTCCTCCTCGTAGGCTCCTTCGACTTCCGCCTGAGACATATCCCGGGTACAAGGAATCGGCCCACTGAAATAATCCGCATGTGTGGTGCCGATATTCGGTAGATCGATACCGGCCTGAGCCCATGACGTAGCATACGTAGAATGGGTATGCACCACTCCTCCGATCGCCGGGAAAGCCTTGTACAACACCAGATGGGTCGGAGTATCCGAAGAAGGTTTCAAACTCCCCTCTACGATATGCCCGTCTAAATCCACTACTACCATATCTTCCGGTTTCATCTGTTCATAAGCTACACCGGAAGGTTTGATCACCACCAGGCCCGATGTCCGGTCGATAGCACTGACATTCCCCCAGGTAAAAATAACCAGGCCATGCTTCACCAATTCCAGATTCGCCTCACAAACCTCTTTTTTCAATGCTTCTAACATAACTACTATTTTAATTTATTACCAGAAATACCAATAGAACACAACGGTAATCAGTATAATGATAGCGGAATGGATGACATCCCATTTGTTCCAGCTAGCACGGGTAACCGCCTTTTGTTCGTCTGTCGTCGAACCGAATGTCAGGCCGACGATCTGTTCTGCAGGTGCCGGTGTTGTGAAACGGCTAACAACCACAATCACCAGCATACAGAACAATAACATACCTCCACAAAAGAACAACCAGTTCGTATCGTAAAACAGATATTTAAACCAGGAATCGCTGAAAGTCGCTCCCGAGGTATAATACACTTTAGCCCCCAAACGGGTGATACCGATAATAAATCCGGCGATCAAGCCCCACATACCGCCTTTCGGAGTTGCTTTTTTCGAGCAAATACCCAATAAGAAAGCCGCTGCAATACCCGGTGCCAGTACAGATTGTACATCCTGCAAATAGTTATACAACACCGATCCTACACTTTTCATTACCGGAATCCAAAGAATACCTAACACGACTACCACTACCGTAGCGACACGTCCGACATAAAGCAAAGTCTTTTCGGAAGCCTTCGGTCTGTATTTTTTATAGAAATCGATTGTAAATAACATAGCGGAAGAGTTGAATAAAGAAGCCAGCGAACTCATCAAGGCTGCCAAAATACCGCATACGACCAACCCCTTAAAACCGGCAGGCAATAATTTAGCTACCAAAGTCGGGAATGCAGCATCGGCGGAACTCATCGTAAATGTTTCCCCATTCACGGTAATACCGTGTTTTTGCATAGCAAAAGCAACCATTCCCGGAATCAGGAATAAGAAGACAGGCGTCAGTTTCAGATAAGCACCGAATATAGCCCCCCGCCGAGCCTGAGTTTCATCTTTACCCGACAATACACGCTGTACGATAAACTGGTCGGTACACCAATACCAGAAACCGATAACAGAAGACCCGATGAACACCCCTAGCCAAGGGAAATTGGTATCCCGGTTACTCCGGATCAGATTGATCATCGAATCACCATATTCATTTACCGGAGTCACCCGACAAGCTTCCAACACCTGATCCCAGCCTCCGACAGCTTTCAAACTCAACACCAGAATCACCAAAGAACCGATCAGCAAAATCGGAGTTTGAAGCACAGAAGTATAAAGCACCGATTTCATACCACCGATCACCGTATACAAAGCAGTCAACAGCACCAATCCGATCGCAGCGATCCAGAAGAAATCGATTCCCCATAGTTCCTGAATACCGAACACTTCTTTGAAAACCAAACCTCCGGCATATACCGTCACGGCTACTTTAGTCAAGACATAACTGACCAAAGAGATTACCGATAAAATCGTCCGGGATTCTTTATTATAACGTCTTTCAAGGAATTCGGGCATCGTAAGCACCATACTTCTGGAATAAAAAGGCACGAACACCCAACCGAGAATCAGGATCATCCAGCCCTGAATTTCCCAATGTGCCATAGCCATTCCACTCGAAGCACCGGCACCGGCTAAACCGATCAAGTGCTCGGAACCGATATTCGAGGCAAAAATCGAGGCCCCGATAGCCAACCAGGTTGCATCACGTCCGGCCAGAAAAAAGTCGCCGGAACTTTTCTGTTTTTGTTTGAAAACCCAGACAACGATTCCAATCATGGCAATCGCAAAAAGGGCAATTACGATATAATCTAATGTTCCCACAATAATGATATTTAAAAATGAATATTTAGCGATACACTTTATTTCTCTACAGAAAATTTATAGATACAACGACTGGAATAAGTCTGCCCCGGTTCCAGGTAAACAGACGGCCATCGGGGTTTGTTCGGAGAATCGGGAAAATGTTGTGTTTCCAGGCAAACAGAAGCCCGTTGGTTATAAACGACCCCTTTTTTCCCTTTCACAGTTCCATCCAGGAAGTTGCCGGTATACACCTGAATACCGGGCTCATCCGTATATACTTCGAGTACTATACCGGACTCAGGCGAAGACAAACGGGCAGCGACAGTAGAAAGATCTCCTTCAGTGTTCAATACAAAATTATGGTCGTAACCGTTTCCAATTTTCAACTGAACAAAATCATAACGGTCTATCTCCCGTCCGATTTCTTTCGGTTGAGTGAAGTCCATAGGCGTTCCGGCCACCGGAACGATCTCACCCGTTGTCATAAAGGTACTGTCGACCGGAGTATACCCATCCGCATTCACATACAACAAATGATCCGTAGCGGCAACAGCCGGATTACCCGACAAATTGAAATAAGAGTGATTCGTCATATTGATCACCGTTTTCTTATCTGTCACAGCCTCGTACTGAATATCGATAGCATTATCATCTGTAAGATGAAAGCGCACTTTCGCCCGTACATTTCCAGGGAAATTCTGATCGCCATCCGGAGAAAAACGGGTCAGTTCGAGAGTCGTACCATCGATCTGATTAGCTTCATATATCTGATATTGCCAACCTTCCGGCCCACCGTGTAAACAATGTCCATAGTTATTCTGCGGCAATTGAATAGTTTCGCCATCGATTTCGATTCTCCCCTGTGCAATCCGGTTAGCATACCGACCGATAGAGGCACCGAAATCACTGGGTATATTCCGATAATCTGCCAAACTATCGAAACCCAATACCACATCTTTCCTATTTCCATGTTTATCCGGAACCAAAACAGACACGATACGGCCACCGAAATTAGTGATACAAACTTCCATTCCGGCCGAATTCTTCAAAGTATAGAGACCGGCCTGTTTCCCATCGATCTCTGCCTGAAACTTCTTCGGATTCAGTCCGGAAAGAGTTGTCTCTTCCTTTGCTTTTGGGGAACAAGAACTCATGATTCCTGCAACAACCACCAAACCCAATACAAACGTTTTCATAATCTTTGCTATAATTTATGATTTAGATTTCATTTTAGTATGTTCAAATTTTCAGGACTATTCATTTTTGAAACGCCCACATAAGTGTTTAAAAAACACTTCAAATATAGTGTGTATAAAACACTTTAAAAATATTTTTTACAACTTTCTTTGAAATATTTTCAATAACTCACTGTATATCTACCGATTAATAAAAGTAATTTAGACTATTTTTAAATAAAAATCCGGGTATCACCGACGTCATCGTCGTACTCCTTATTATTAAAAGTACGATAAATTCAGATCCCGATGAACATTTGTAAAATCTGCTTTTTTTACATAAATTGCGCTCCTTTATGATAAAGAAAGAAGCCTGACGCAAACGATAACTTTTTCGAAAGCAACAGGCAACAGATTAAGACACACCATTAATAAATTTATAACAATAAAGAAATCATGGATACTCGTATCGTAAGAAATCTATTCAAAGAAAAATTCGGAACCGAAGGAATGTTGTATTTCTCTCCCGGTCGTATTAACCTCATCGGCGAACATACAGATTACAATGGAGGATGTGTTCTTCCAGGTGCCATCGATAAAGGCATCTTAGCAGAAATCAAACCCAATGGGACAGACAAAGTCCGGGCCTATTCGGCAGACCTGCAAGCTTATGCCGAATTCGGCCTGAACGAAGAAGATAAACCCGAAGCTTCCTGGGCACATTACATCTTCGGAGTATGCCGCGAAATGCTGAAACGGGGGGCACAAATCAAAGGTTTCGATACCGTTTTTTCAGGTGATGTACCTCTTGGAGCCGGTCTTTCATCATCGGCAGCCCTCGAGAGTACTTTTGCTTTTGCTCTGAATGAGATTTACAAGGCCGGATTCGATAAAAAAGAATTGGTACTGATCGGACAGAAAACAGAACACCATTATTGCGGGGTAAATTGTGGTATCATGGATCAATTTGCATCGGTTTTCGGTAAAGCAGGCAACCTGATCCGTCTGGATTGCAGTACGATGGAATATGAATATATCCCTTTCGATCCACAAGGCTATAAATTAGTATTGATCGATTCTGTCACCAAACACGAACTGGTCGATTCACCCTATAACAAACGCCGCCAATCCTGCGAAAGGGCAGCAGCAGCTATCGCCGGTAATCATCCGGAAGTAAAACTGCTCGGAGATGCAACCCTGGAAATGCTGGAAGAAGTTAAAGATAAAATCAGTGAAGAAGATTACATGCGGGCAACCTATGCCATCCAGGAAAACAGCCGGCTTGCCGATACTTGCGAAGCTTTAAAACGAGGTGATTACGAAACCGTAGGAAAAAACATATACGCTACCCATCATGGCATGAGCAAACTTTATGAAGTCAGTACCGAAGAATTGGATTTCCTGAACGATGTCGCCAAAGAATGTGGGGTAACCGGTTCACGGATCATGGGAGGTGGTTTCGGTGGATGTACGATTAACCTGGTAAAAGACGCTTATTACGACCGATTCATCGAAACAGCGATCAGTCGTTTTAAGACAAAATTCGGTAAAGAACCGAAAGTATATCCGGTAACCATCAGTGACGGAGCACGCAAATTGAATTAAAACAAAATCATCCTAGCTAAAAAATTCATGGAGAGGGACTCCCCGGAAGGTTTTTCCTCTTCATGAAGAGGAAAAATAATAACAATGACAACCTATCCGATCCGGGCTGCCCAATCGGTAACAATCTAGCGTAACACAGGAGACAGAGGATAAACCAACACCCCGTCCCCCGTGAGCTATTTTATTTTTTCAGGAAAGCCTGGTATTCTTCCCACAAGCTATCTGTCGTCACTTGCTCGCCGAAAATATGTTTCATGGCTTTATCGAAGCTCCAGGGAACGATCTCTAAAGCCGATTTATTGAATTTTCTCAGGAAATCCGGATCTTTGCCGGTCAACCACTCCAGAAAAAAGCCGGTCGTCCGGTACCCATCCATCCAGTGTCCGCCCGGTTTACGGCTATCCACCGGGAAAAAGCCATTATGATAACGGACTGCATCGGCCATTCCTTCGATAAATACCCAGAATTCGGTTCCGGGTTTATAACCGCCGATCCCCTGAGGTTCCAGTTGGTAAGCATGAGTCAGCTCGTGATAAAGCACTCCCCGGGTTTCATAGAGCACCTTATCGTCTCCCTGGCTATCCTCCGATTTTTCCACCCACCGGGAACTATAGAAAATATTGACCACCGGCGGTTGTCCCCCTTTGGCCGAAATACCGTCGGTATCCTCCAGGTTGTATTCGATCTTCTCTACTCCCGGCATAGAATCCGTCGCCGACCAATAAAGCGTCTGAGCTACCCATAAAGCATGTTGCTGGATGAAAGCTTCCGGTTCGGGTACGATCCGTCTATAAATCTGAGCCCCCTTCGTTCCGGCCGCCTTATCTTTAAAATCAATGACAGGATAAGAGAAATTCTTCCAATTCGGAGCCTCCCACTTTTGAGCCCATACTCCTTGCGAACAGAATAAAACGAACAGAACAAACAAAACTTTGAAGTCCTTCATATCATACAAAACTTTGAAATCTAAAAAAATCATGAAGGCGATCACTTCGACAAAGTAAAACAGTCGATATCCGGAGCCCAATTATAACTGTTCCCCATCCGGACCGTATTGTATCCGGGTTTCAGAGTCACCGGAACAGTCACAGTCCGCAGCCCGTTATCGTCCCCCAGTTGTTTCAACACCTGTTTTTCCCCATTGACCGTCAGTTCCAGCTGCCGCCCGGCACCCTGTGTATATTGAACGGTCATCCGGTATTGTCCTCCTTTTTCGCTATATACCTCTTTCCATTCTGCATAATTTTCCGGTTGTCCCCCCAAATACCCGACGATCATTTTCCCGGAAGTACCTTCTTGCGGAGTATATCTGACTGCATTCGGATTTTTACCCAAATCATCGAATAAAGGCAGGTAAGCCCATTCGGCTTCGTACACTGTCGGTTCGATCCGTTTTTTCCCTTCGATCCGTAAAATCATCGCCCCATGGGCCGGAACTTCCTGTTTCAACGCCCCGTCCACTTTACCCAAATCGCGGTGTTTCACCAAATCCCTCACCTTTACTGTACCCTCGAACTCGAGATCTGTCAAAGGTACGGTGAAAGAACAAGGCTGCTCAGAAGGATTGTAAAGCGCTACAGCACGCACCTTCCCCCGTTTTTGTTCGATATCTTTTACCAACACATAACCTTCATTTTCGTGCTGAACGACATAAGCTTGCAAACCCAGCGGATCCTGATTCAGGGCTAAAAGTTCCTTATTTTTCAATAGCTCTAAAGTGGCATCCGACATTTTCTCCAGATTACATCCGATCAGCAAAGGCGAACTCATGATACACCATAAACCGAAATGAGCCTCTTCTTCGGTTTGGGTCAATCCTTCTCCCCCTACCGGGCTGGCTTCCCGGAATCCGACCACCATCATGTCCATATCGTTATAATGTCCGTCTCCTGCATAAGCCGACAGATAAAGATTTTTCCCGACGACATATTTTATCGATTCCCATCTGGCCTGGATATCACCGCTAATCCGCCAGGAACCGGCCACTTCTTTCGCCCAGGTACCCGGATAAGCCCAACGGCAAATGTTAAGGGCGACCTGCCGGTTTACGATATCGATATACTGACGGATATCGGTATACCGGTCTCTTTCGTTCAACCCCAGATAACTGCCCCCGCAATAATCGATTTTAATAAAATCAAAACCCCAGTCCCCGAAATACAGTTGGGCATCCTGTGCTTCGTGCCCGTAAATTCCGGCCCCGATCCCCGCTTTATCCTGATCCGACATAGAACCACAGGTATTATTCCCGGCATCCGTATAAATACCGGCCTTCAACCCCAGATTGTGGATATGATCCACGACGACTTTCATACCGTTCGGAAACCGCTGTGCATGTTCATGCATCTTTCCGGTTTCATCCCGATAACCGAAAAATCCGTCATCGATATTTATAAACCGGTATCCTGCATCTTTTAAGCCCTTCTCCACCATCAAATCGGCCTGATGCTTGATAATATCTTCGCTGATATTTACGCGGTAGGCATTCCACGAACTCCATCCCATTAAAGGAGGTTTACAAGCCGGCTCCTGAGCCGTCGTTCTTCCGCCAAGCAGCGATAGCGCCGCTAAAGCCATCAAAAATTGTTTTTTCATGTGTAGTTATTTATGTGTTACTGTCTCTACAAACAAAGCCCTTAAAATTTATAAAAGCCGGCTTGACTTCATAATTCGAAATATCCTTGATAGCCCAACAAACAATAAACAAAATCGGGCGGAAATGACTCTAAAACATCCAGTCCGCTATATCGGCAAAGCCGGATACGAATTTTTACTATCGCTTTTCATGTCATTGGTCCTGAAAAGCATTGAAAAAGCTACGGTTTCAGTTCGTTGACATACTTCGAATAATTCAGCTCAAAGTTAGAATAATTATATTTATTTAGCAATACCGTATGGGATTCCGTCCCGGAATCCCATACCACTATAAATATGAATGTCTACTTACTTCACTTTCTCCAACATCTCCTCATACGACTGGCAGTAATACTCCATGACAGGCATTCTTTTTCCCCCTACCGTCATGGTCCGGCCGGAAGTGTCTTCTTTGCCTTTCAATGCTTTGACACGCTCTTCCAGCAAAGCGGCGAACTTCTTGCGTTCTCCGGCATTTTTCCATCCTTCCGCGCCCTGTCCGTAAAACAACGCGTTACAGGCATAAAACATCTGATCTTCCACCATGCGGCTAAAACGATTATACTCGGTCATCGCTTCCAACAGGGCTGCCCACTCCGCCGTGCCGATAGTTCCATCCACCAAAGCGGCAGCACGAATACCCTCCGCTTCCGGCACCCGGTATTCTTTCATGAGGGCATAATAGGCTTCCAGTCCGGCAACATCATACCCAACGATTTTCTTCGCCTCCCGCCTGAGGTATTTCCTTGCACCAGCTTCCCACACCCTCTCCAGATGCAGACCGGCCTTTTCACCGTAACGCTTCACCAATTCTGCCTTGCGGGCATATACCGACCGGAAGACAGCATAATCCGGAGTAACATAACCACAGAATATCCGATATACATTTGTATCCGTAAACACAGCGTCCGTCTTGTCTTTCAGGAAATCATCAGCTACGGAACGAATAGTCCCCGACATGGCGGCATCGTCGAGTAAAGCCAGGTATTCTCCGATAAATTCCGATGAACGTTCACCAGCGGCATAGCGTTTGTGCATACCCGCTAATCCGCCTCCCTTCACACCATTCTCCGCAAAGTCTATCAATTCGTCTACACTCAGATAGCCGGCATGACGGCATAGTAACTCGCCCTTCACATTCAACACCAACAGGGTGGGATAAGCATTGACATCATATCTCTTCCGCAATTCCACGCCCTCGCCTTTCTCCATGTCTATTTTTACCGACACGAAACGGGGATTGAAATACTCACCCGCTTTCTCCTGGACAAATTCTTTAGACGCCATCAATTTGCAAGGACCGCACCAACTGGTGTAACAATCCATAAACACCAATTTGTTTTCGGACTTGGCAGCCTCCAAAGCTTCGGCAAAGCCGCCCTCGCGGAAGTTGATCTGTGCCGAAAGAGATAAAGCCATTGCAGCCATAAATACAGCTAATACTATCTTTTTCATTCTATTGCAAATTTAATCGTTTAATACGCCGGACCGACATACCCGACTATCAGTCCGGCACTGTATCAGGAATAAAACCATTATCTCATCAATACGGGAAATCAGGTCCCATTCCATATAATTCCGCATACTTAGTAAAGGCATAATAATTCGGGCTCGCATAGTCCTGTAAAGGACAGGCATAGCATACCTTCTTCAGGATTCCGGTTCCGGTTACCGTATGCACCGGTTTGCCCGAAGGTTGTCCACCGGCAATCTTATACATCGACAACGTATATTCATCGCCATTTTGTATACCGATAACGATATAATCAAAAGATGAACCGTAAAACAAATCGGCCATATAAGTAATCGTTCCCGCCGGTAACCCTTCCACCGGTATGGCAGAAGTTTCGGTACCTTCCGTAAGGCTATAACGATACAAACGGTTGTCGTCTACTCCATAAATAGAGGTAGAAGTCAGTGCATTTCCGGCAATTACATCTGCCTTGGCTAAATGAAGGGAAGCATCTAACCGGATGACCTGATCGATACCTCCTCCCGGTTGTAACACAACCACATAACGTCCTTCCCCGGCAACGTCGAACAAATACCAGATCGTATTTTTACCGGCCCGGTGATTCCAGCCCGATGCCACAGGAGCCGCCTGTTCCCAATCCACTTTAACTCCCTCATAACCATCCTTGTACTTAATTTCTTCCATATCCGAACCGGAGGTATACATCAACCGCCGGGTTTCTCCGCTCCAAAAAGAAAGATTCTGCCCGTCGTAAGCCTGAATGAATGAACTGGTCCCTTTTCCGGCAGGATAACCTAATTTTCCGGTGCTGTATTTACTAGCGAACCTTCCACCGCCAAGATCATCCAGTCTTACTCCCTTATTCGAGAACAGCATATTCCCTCTCATTGCAGAAACCATAGCATAAGGCACCTCTTCCCCGTCCATCTCAGAAAAAAGCAACGAAGACCGGTCGAAAAGTGTCGACATATCTATCGTAGAATAAATCGAAAACTCATTCTGTCCGCTAGTGACAAAAACACCCGTAGCATAGGTCGATTTTGCCGTTGCGGGATCGATATAAATTTTGTTATATACCGGGCACATATTGCAAGGTTTCCCGCTTTGTGCTTCTCCCTGTACTGAAGCAATCACGTCCGGTATGACCGTCTTTTGACGGTCATTGTAAAAATCCATATCCGTGTTTCCGTCCGTCGTTTCTTTTAAAATATAAAATCCTTCCGAAAAGGCCGAAGTCACTTTCAAAGAAAATTCTGTCAGGTTGAAATAACCGGTTTCTTTATTCGTCACTTCGCAAACAACCGTATAAGTTCCGATTTTCAACTCCACAGGATAGGAAAGCTTTTTTTCCGCACCGATTTGCACGGTACGATAACCGTCTTCCGTACGGTCGCTGAACTCCCCGCCGTATATATACCACCGGTATTCCAGTTCCGTATCGGAATACCCTGTCACTTTCGGTGTCAATTCCAATACTGTCGAATAAGCGATGGCTGACGTATCGGCAAACTCCTCTATGGTTATTTCATTCACCATACTTTCCGGGGTTGCCATCGTACTGTCGTCTTCATAACAACCGGTAATCCCAAGTATGCAAGCCCAAAACAGGCCAATATATATTTTTTTCATCTTCTTACTGTTTAAATCATTCATATTACCTTCCCCATTCTTTCGGTGTAAAATCGACCGGCTTCCCGGTATCACTTTCCTTCCAGACGTCGAGCTTATTCTGCAGGCGTTCTACATTCTCCTGCTCCAACTGTTCGGCAAACCACCCGGCCAGCCACTCAATGTAGTTGGGATCTTTCGGTGATAAAGTTCCGAATCCGTATATATCTGCGAAAAGACTGTTGATATATTCGTCATCCCAACTTTCTTCCGTCCATTTAATCATCAATTCATGCTTTTTCTCCCCATATTCTCCGAAATAATAATCCAAAGACGCCAAATCCCAGGCATTCGGTTTAGACAGACGGTCGGAAACCGTCAGCGTATAAGTAGAAAATTCCGGATAGCCTGTTTTGAAATTTGCATTTTCTCTAAAAGTGATTCGCAAAACGACATTCCCTTCTGCCAAAGAAGGATCACGTTTCAGGATCACCGGAATATGAGCGGTTGCCGAATGGGCAGGAACAACATAGAACTCCGCCAGTACCGGATCGTCAAATGCTATATAATGCGTACCTGCAACGGCATTCTTCGTTCCTTCCACCATCACTTGCTGCAAGGCCAGCGGACGGTCTTCCGCTGAAAGTTTTCCCATAATATCCACATCTAACCATACCGTATCGCTCAATTGTCCTTCCGGTGTTTTCAGTTTGAAAGAATGGCTCCCGTTTCGCATCATCTCAGTGACCTCTTCCGTACTGAGCTGGCTACCATAATTAAAATTCAACAAACAATCCGGATCTTCA
Organism: Odoribacter sp. N15.MGS-14; assembly: GCF_000980245.1. Taxonomy (NCBI): domain Bacteria; kingdom Pseudomonadati; phylum Bacteroidota; class Bacteroidia; order Bacteroidales; family Odoribacteraceae; genus Odoribacter; species Odoribacter sp. N15.MGS-14. The sequence goes on along the minus strand of NZ_LARE01000045.1, from coordinate 9,529 downwards.
AACACCGGTAAATCTTTTTCACAGGCAGTAATACACAACAACATGCTGCATAACCATATATTCAATCGTTTCATCGCTATTCGTTTAAAAAAATTAAGGATTAAATTCCGTATTTACACAATTCCACAAGATATAATCATCCTCCGTCATTTCCTGAGTCTCCAACCACAGTATATCCTTGACCTGATTTCGCTTGTAGGTATAAAACAACTGTCCTTCGGCAAAAAACTCCCGCCGGTATTCAGCCATCAGCTCACCGGAACGATCGTTTAAACCGTCAAATACATCTTTATCCAAAGCGACACCACATTCCAGCATATAATCCTTATACAAAGCATTGGCTTCACTGAGCGAAGGTGTTGTCTCCACCGCAATCAAATACATCTCGGACATCCGGAGCATGGGTATAATCTGATAATACAATGCTTTATTCTCCACATCATCGGCAAAATAATATTTCAGAATAGTTGCATTCTTCTTCGAAGTTGAAGATTTGGCATTTTTGTTCCACATGAATGCATAACGGTTGTCCGAATCCGTCGGAACTCCCTCAAAAAGCCGGGTCAGACGTTCGGGCGTAATATAGAGATAGTTTACTCCGGTTTGTACATCAGCCCCGCCGATCAGAATCGAAGCAACATCTTTCACATTATATTTACTCAGATAAAAAAGACACTCGTTCGGGCAGGCCTTATAACCGTTGGTTTCACGATCACTGCTACCGCTCAGTGTCATCACCGGATTTCCATCCCGGTCTTTGGCATCGATGACCGCCTTCGCTGCATCGTAAGCCATTGCCAGATATTTCGGATCGGCTTTCCCCAGATAAAGATACGTCCGGGCCTGCAAAGCCTTTACAGCCCAATAGTTCAGACGGGACTGCCGGTAACACATATAGGTATCTTCAATCTCCACCGACGAAGGTGCATTCAATTCTTCAAAAGTATATCCGAAAATCGGATCATTGTCTTTGAGCAGCTTTTCAGCTTTATCAAGGTCGGCGATCAATTTTTCGCTATATCCGGTGAAATCATAGCGGGTGGCTCTCTCGTCGAAGGCCGTCACTTCGGAATAAGGCAAGCTTACTTTTGTTCCTTGTCCCCCGGGGACTTCACCGAACAAACGTAAAACATCCAACTGACAATAGGCACGGATAGCATAGGCTTCACCGAGGATTACCGAACGGGTTGCTTCGTCGGGGAAAGCGGCTGCATTATCTTCTGCATGTTTGATAACCAGATTGGCCTGAACAATGATATTATAAAGCTTGGAATAAATAGCCTGGACAGCCTGCCGTGCTCCGTCATTGTCGTATTCGTGCAACATCAGGTGATAATCCTGATACCGATCGCTGGTAGACGAGGGTTCATCCGGCATATGCCACAATCCGGCCAAAGCTTCCGTACAACTCATCGTCAAACGGCAACCATACACATCTTCGTTAGCCAAAGCCATATAGCATCCGGTGAGAGCATCCCGAAAACCTTTGTAGGTCGAAAACTGATCTTCTTCTTTCTGTTCCGTATCGGGACGCACATCCAGCCAGTCGTTGCAAGAAACGGCCGACCACCCCAACAGGGCTATAAATCCTATAAATTTATATATTTTCATATCTATCGTTATTTATCCTGTCGTTAAAATAAAAATTTTATACTTCCCTGAATATTCCGGGCAAAAGGATAACTGGTACCCCGTTCCATCTTGATTGTCGAGAAATGCCACAAATCGGACATATTCACACCGAAGGTCACCGATGTCGCCCGCATGTATTTCTTTACCCACGCAGAATCCCATTTATACTGAAGCCCGACAGACTGAATCTCGAACACCTTATCGTCCATGACAAAGCGGGAAGTGGCACGGGTCGAACTATCGTCGTATTTCCTGAATGGAACGATATCCCCCGGTTTCTGCCAGCGGTCGTACAGAGCCCGGGCATCCACATTCTGTGCCATCAAGGTGGTACGCCCGACTTCTACCCGGTCGATAATCGTCGAATTGTACCTCTTCCCACCCCAATAGAAGGAAGCCGATACATTTACCGTCAATCCTTTCCACATAAACATCGTATTGGCAATACCCCGGTACCTGGGATCTGCCTGACCGACATAAACCTTATCGGAAGCCTTCCAGATATCCGTCCGGTTACCGTCTTTATCCAAAAAAATCTCCTGTCCGTTGGCCGGATCGATTCCCAGAGAACGAACGACATAAATACCGTTTTGCGGACGTCCTTCATAAAACAGATTGGCGACATCTACATCCTCTTTCAGATAAGCCTCGTTCTGGGCTTTAATGGCTTCCGACAACTTCGAAACATAATTCTTATTGTAAGTCAGCTGACCACCGATAATCCAGTTGATATCCCGCTCAGCATTCCGGATAACATAAACACTGGCAGAGGCTTCCCAACCGTTGTTTTTCACTTCTCCGACATTGTCGACGTAGGAAGCAAAACCGTTGGAATGCGGCAGATCCATATTGGAAAGCAAATTAGAGGTTTTCTTGGTATAAACGTTGAATTCCCCCTTCATACGTCCTTTCCACAATCCGAATTCCACCCCGAAGTTGAATTCATCGGTTTTCTGCCAGGTCAGATAAGGATTACCCAATCCCTGCAATTCCGCTCCGGTCCAATACATATACCGGTTGTCCGTAATATATTTATACAACGTATTGGCACCGTCGGATCCCTGCTGTGTACCGGTCTGTCCGTAAGAAGCTTTCAACCGCAGAATATTTGCAAAACTACCCTTCAGGAATTTTTCATTGTGCAGGTTCCAGCCGATACCGGTACTCCAGAAAGGAGCATATCTCTTTTTCGAACCGAAATCGGATTTCCCATCCACCCGATACGAAAAATCCACGAAATAACGGTTATCATAGATATAATTGACATTGGCTGTCAATCCCAACCGACGGCTTTTGGATTTGGATCCGCCGGGACCTTCGTCTTTGGCATATTGCCGGGCACTGGCCAGAAAATGGATATCCTCATTCGTAAAACCTTCGGCAGCGATGGCATAATTATACCCCTCGGATTCATTCAGCGAATAATCCAAACCGACATACACCTGATGTTTATCGGCAAAAGTCCTGGTATACGAAAGCGTTATATTCCCGGTATATTCATTCGTACGTCCGGTGGTATAATCATAAGTTCCCCGGCGCAGGAATCCCTCGTCGGTTTCATATTGCGAATCGTCGGTGAAAGTGGAATGTTCTGCGGGCAAAAACCGATCAGACGTATTGTCCGTAGCCGTAATCCCGACTTGTCCGCGTAAGGTCAAGCCTTCGAACGGATTCCATTCTATGGCGAAATTATCCGTCAGCGTACGGTAACTACTCTTATCGAAACTGTTCAGGGTGGCATCGTACAACGGATTTTGATATCCTTGGTAATGAGCATGAAAACCGTCGAACATCCGCACCAGTTTTCCATTCTCATCATACGGAGCATTATAGGGTTGTTGTTTTACATAATCACTGAACGTACCGTATTTACTCTCTTTACTTTTGGTTGTCCCGTAAGAAGCCTGATTTTTAAAGGTGAAATTTTTCACTTTATACATTAAGGTCAGAGAGGTGTTCAGACTTTTACGCTCGGAATCCCGCATGGCTCCCTGTGTATTTTTATAGCCCACACTGGCACTCCAGCGGAATTCGTCGCTTCCACCCTCCATACGTAAATTATAATGCGAACCGACCCCTGTGTGCAACGGTTTACTCAACCAGTCGGTATCTGTGCCGGAGGCAATTGCCCTTTTCCGTTTGGCATAAGCCTCTTTATACCATACATCATTACTCGGCAGGCTTTCATTCTTATACAATCCGAGATCCCACTCCAGCTGCAATTTTTCAGCCGCATTCAACAAATCGTAAGAAGTCAGGTCAGGAGCTTCGATATCGATCCCTATTTCTGCATTAACGCGCAATTTACCGGCTTCCGGTTGCTTTGTCGTCACCACAATCACTCCGTTAGAACCCCGCGAACCGTATATCGCCGTAGCAGCAGCATCTTTCAGGATATTGATCGATTCGATTTCCTCGTCGTTATAGTCCATCAAACGCTCCAATGCTATTTCAAAGCCATCCAGGATGATCAACGGGGTATTCACCTCATTGCTCAGGCTTTCGTTATACTCCTGTACACTCATAGGCAGAGAAGAATTACCCCGGATATTCACTTGCGGCATCCGGTTGGGATTGCTACCGTTAATATTATCCACAGCCAGATTAATGGACACATCTATATTTTTCAGTGTCTGAAGCAGATTCTGGCCTTTATAGATTTTCAATTGCTCCTTATCGATCGATGAAACAGCTCCGGTATAACTCTCTTTCGCTTTCTTGAAAATACCAGTCACCACTACTTCCTCCATCTCTGCCACCTCTTCCTGCAGGGTAACGTCCAGTTCGGTACGTGTGCCCAAAGGAAACTCCTGCATTTTCATACCGATCATCGAGAAAACCAGAACGTGTTCACCTTCGGGTAAAGTCAGGGTATATTTACCGTCGATGTCCGTAGAAGTTCCCAGCGTCGTCCCTTTCAATACTACCGTTACTCCGGGAAGTACATGGCCGGCAGCATCCCTGACGACCCCCTTTACCACTTTTCCATTCACTTGCTTCCGGCTAACTGCCGGACGCACGATAACGGTCTGGTCTTCAAAAACAAATTCCACATTCTTATCGGCAAACAAACGTTTCAGCAATCCACCGACCTCTTCATCGTCGGCCCGAACCGTCAAAACATTTTGTCCCTGAAAATGCTTCTGATCGTAAAAGAAAAACAAACGGGTCTGTTGCTGAATTTCTTCAAACAACTGCATCACCGTACAATTCCGCAAGTTCAGGGACACCCGTTGGTTTTGTGCAACCGACCTGGCCGATACACTCACACACCCCAAAATCATGAATAAAACCATTAATTTCATCATCCTTCCGATTTGCCTTAATTTCCCGGACCTGGGAAATCGTACAATTTCTTTTTTTTTCATAAATTTGTGAATTGGTTAATACTATTATTTGCTATGATAGTTTGATCTCCGCCGGAAGAGGGTGGCAGCCCTTTTCCGGTTTCTTTTGTTATTTCACTTGAATAATACCTTGTTGGATAGTAAAATGTACACTGGTGGTACGTTCTATCTTTTTCAACACGTTTTCTATGGTCTCGCTCCGCTCCAGTACTCCGCTGAATTTACGCGTCCGGACCGTCTGATCGGTAAAAACAGCCTGTACACAATACCAGTCGGCCAATTCCGTCATAATTTCCTCCAACTCAGCCTCTTCGAAATAAAATACTCCCTCACGCCAGGCCGTATATTTGCGTACATTCACCTGAGTGACCCGGATCTGTGTCCCCACGGTTTCCGCCAGCTCGCCCGGTCGTAACACCACCTCCCGTTTTCCGCCGTTCTCCACCTGTACGCTTCCTTTTACCAACACTGTCTGTACCTTTTGCTTCCGGCAGGTATTTACATTAAACTCTGTTCCCAACACTTTGACAGCAACCTGACCGGCATGTACAATAAAAGGACGGTTTTCATCCCGGGTCACTTCGAAATAGGCCTCCCCTTCCAGTTCTACCTCCCGGGTATCGCCGAAAGCCACCGGATAAACCAAACGCGAGCGGGCATTCATCCACACCCGTGTCCCGTCGGACAACACCAAATGATATTCAGCTCCCTGAGGAACATCCAGCCGGTTCATCCGGCTGATCTTCTCCCCGCCCTGATCCGCAGCATAGAACAATTGTTTGTTTTCCGGATGATTCACCACCTCTTCTCCTGCCCCGATCTTACCTTCCCGGGCAGAAAGATCGATCCGGCGGCCATCAGACAGCGACAGGATAACACCGGGACGCCCACTCTGTCCAACGGTCTCCTGAGCATCGGCCAACTTCTCTGCCGGAGCCTGATCTTCACCATGCCACAAATAAAATGAAGTAAAAGCAATGGCAACCATAGCCGCGACAGAGGACATATAAGAGATCCGGCGATGCAGGCGTTTTCTTTGTATGGCGGAATTCAATTTTTTCCACGCCTGTTCCTGGTCATAACGATCCATATATTCCAACGAACGTCCGATCCGGTAACAATCGATGAAAGTTTTTCTATTTTGTTGTTTTTCATTAGTCATTATTCACTCTTTTTATATTGTAGAGTGAAAAAGTAGTTGAATGAATGACAAGTAAAATGTTAATATTTATTAAAACGAATAAAATAAAAAGGAGAGATGATAATCTTTTCTCAATTTTTTCAACGCCCGGGCTAAATGTGTCTTTAAGGTATTTACCGACATACCGAGTTCCAAAGCAGCTTCCACACATTTTTTATTTTCCAGGATAACCGCTTTGATGGCAGCTATTTCTTGCTTCGGTAATTTCTCCAATTTCAGCATCAATTCTTTTTCCTGCCGTTCCAGTTCTTCCCTTTCCAGGACAGCCTCCTGTGGAATCTCCACCGGGACTCCTGTCAGTAATTCCATCGGCACCAGCTTCTTCTTCTTCAAAACAGCCAATGCTGCATTATGTACGGAAGTATACAGATAACTACGAAAATTGCCGGTAATGGCGCGATAATATTTTCTTTCCCAGAAAGCGACAAAGAAATCCTGAACAATATCCTCGGCCAATTGGAAAGAATCGGTCAACTGTACGACATACACACACAATTGCATATGATACACATCGAACAGCAGACGAAACCCTTCCTCCGGCATTTCTTGCAGTAGTCTCTGGATCTCTTTATCTCTATCGGCACCATATCTCTTCATAATAACGCCCTACGATCGAAATCACAAAGATAGTAAAATTGACCTATATTGCATAAAGTAGAAATTTTCAGATTCACTGTTGTCAGCAGCAATATGGTAAGTAAAAAACAATCTCTTCGTTTCATTCCATCTTCTATTTCTTTAATTTTGCTTTCCGAAAACAACCGATCAGCACGTATAACGATCGAAAAAAAATAAAATCATGTCAATAGAAAAAGTCAAAGCTTATTTTGCCACCCTGGGTCGTGAAAAAGAAGTCATGGAATTTCCAGTGTCCAGTGCAACCGTCGAATTAGCCGCACAGGCATTGTCCGTCGAACCGGCACGTATAGCTAAAACCCTCTCTTTCCAAGGCGAAGACGAAAATCATTGTATCCTGATCGTCACTGCCGGAGACGCAAAAATCGATAACAGTAAATTCAGACATTTCTTCAAAATGAAAGCCAGAATGTTAAGTCCTGAGAAAGTGGTAGAATCGACAGGCCATGCCATCGGAGGCGTCTGCCCCTTCGCTAATCCTGAAGGCGTACGAACTTATCTGGATATTTCCCTGCAAAGATTCGACACCGTTTTTCCGGCCTGCGGCAGTAGCAATTCAGCCATCGAATTGCATTGTGACGAATTATTCCGATACGCCCTGGCTATCCAATGGATCGACGTCTGTAAATAAAAATCTTTAAGTTATCGGAACTTTTATCGCCGAAAAAGCAGCATTATTTCTGTATTTGTCCGTCTTCAGTATTCGGGATTGGAGACCCGGCCGTTTCTGCCGGCCATCTATCTTTTTGATCTATATCAAAAATGAAGCAAGATATTTCCCATACATTTGTCTATTATAATCTGAAATAAATCATCGATTCACATGAAAACAGAATTAGACAAATGTATGGCCGGTGAGTGGTACGACTGTCATGATCCTATTTTTATCACACAAAAAGGGAAAACCCGCCAATTGTTGGCACGCTATAATGCACTGCCTTACGAAGAGAAAAAAACAAAACAGGAAGTCTTGAAAGAAATGTTCGGCAGTATCGGTAACAACGTATCTGTCGGTACTCCGTTCCTATGTGATTATGGTTGTAATATTCATATCGGCGACAATGTATCTGTCAATATGAACTGTTCTTTTATCGATTGTAATAAAATCACCATAGGTAGCCATGTTTTAATCGCTTCCAATGTACAAATCTATACAGCAACCCATCCTATCGAGTTGTCCGAACGGCTCACTCCCGGTTGGACTCCGGATCAAGCTGCCTATTTCTGCCGTACTTATGCACTTCCTGTGACTATCGAAGACGGTTGTTGGATCGGTGGCGGTGTGATCATATTACCCGGAGTGACTATCGGCAAAGGGTGTGTAATCGGAGCCGGAAGTGTCGTAACCAAAAATATTCCGGCCGATAGTCTGGCAGTAGGTAATCCTTGCCGGGTAATCCGTGAGATCAACAAAAAATAAGTACATGGTAAAGTCAGTCGCTTTTGATTCAGACGGAACTATCGCATCACAGCTAAAGGAACCCGCAGCTGCTTCATTTCCCTGAAACAATGCGGACCGGATCCTGTTTCGTCATATCCTCCTCACAGTTCAGGCCCAGAGAAAACGGATTATTTCTTAAAAACAGGCTTTCATTCTGCAGCGAAAAGACAGACGTCATCTTACAGTTCGATTAAAGTACCCCCAAACAACAATCCTCCGGCAGAAAATCATGCCGGAGGATTGTTTATAGACTTCGGCTATTTACCCGTTCCTATCCAGGTACATTTATGCCAGATATATTCCAACGGACCTTGTTTATGCCTGGCCAGCCACCATTTACAAAATTTCAGTTGTAACAGAAATATCAAAAAGCCGACCGATAAACTAAGGGTATATCCGCAATAAGGGGCAAGATTCAGACCTATAGGGAAATAAATGAAAGCACCTATTATGGATTGAGAGATGTAATTGGTCAGGCTCATTTTACCATAAAAACGCAAACCGGCGACTGCTTTGCTGAAATTTTTATGTTGATAAAGCAGAATAAACGAAGCCACTAAAACCAAAGTAAAAGCCAGCTTCTGCCACATATCGAATGCCGTTCCCACAGTTTGCTGCACGATTGGGTCATTTTCCATGACCAGTTCCTTTAAGGTGTATAAAGGAGCAAAAGAAATAGCAGAAATGATGAGTACTTTTGTCCAAAAAGCTATATTCTTTTCATTCGTCATGAAAAGTTGTTTTCTGCCGATAAAAAAACCTAACAGAAATAATCCGGCAGTCTGTACGAAACGTCCGGCATTTACCGCCCATAAAAAACTTGCTTTTTGTCCCAAAGTAACGTTACCCAGGAGGAAATCCCTCCAATTTCCCGCTTTGGTGTAATCCGCCACTTCCCCGTACATCTCAGCAACTTTCAAATCCGGTAAGCGATGCGCCGGATTGATCAGGTTGGCTATGTAATGATACCACTCGACAGGCTGCAGGAGTAAGACAACTGCGGCGACCCCAATAGCCCTGTCGCTCCAGCTCCGGGTAAGAAATAAAACAACCCCGACAACAACAAACAACAACAATACATCTCCGGCAGGAAAAAAGGCGGCATTCCATGTTGCAAATACACCCAATAACACCAGACGCCACAGAAAACGATAGCCGAAATCCTTCCCTTGCTTTTTTTGATTGTTACTTTGCATGTAAAAGGTAAATCCGAACAACAATGCAAAGATGGCATAGGCCTTTCCGGCAAAAAGAGCAAAAATACTGTTCAAT
>NZ_LARE01000216.1:0-294 GCF_000980245.1 Odoribacter sp. N15.MGS-14 | reverse complement strand
TCCTAGGGTAAAACTGGTAATTGGGGCTAAGTCGTAACAAGGTAGCCGTACCGGAAGGTGCGGCTGGAACACCTCCTTTCTGGAGCGATGTCGTTACAACGATTTCATAGGTTCTATTATTGTACTACTGGTACTTGTTTATTTATAATATATAGATCAACCATCTATAGAAGTATAGATAGAGATAAACAAGAGAAAGAAAGAAGCCGAGTCTAACATCAGGTAGACAAGGTTGAACTAGTCCTATAGCTCAGTTGGTTAGAGCGCTACACTGATAATGTAGAGGTCGGCAGT
>NZ_LARE01000043.1:0-26967 GCF_000980245.1 Odoribacter sp. N15.MGS-14 | reverse complement strand
GCGGAATTCAATCCCTACCGGGGTAATGTATTTCAATCGCCGGTACTGAACGAGGATGGCACAGCAGCCCCCAAAGAATACTATCGTGATTACTGTACGGAATACGCCGGAAAATCTCTTGCTTGCCCGTTGGGAAACGATGATGATTCCGGTACGGGAAAGAGTCGATAATCTGAAGTATGCTTTGTTCGATTACCGCGATTTCTTTCCTTATTTTATGGATTTTCTGCCACAGGCCCGTGAGTTTCAGGAAAAGCTGACGTTCCGGGATGAGACATTCGCACGCTTGGTGAAACAAACGATTGATTTCGATCTCGATTATTATGCTTTCCGGATTTTGAATGCCCTGAAAGCGGGTAAAGATACTTTTAAGCCGAGCCGTCCTACTCCGGCCGATTACCCGGCCTATTACGAAACCATTATCTCCCGGGATAAATTAACGGATGCTTCGGTACTGGAACAACCTTATGGTTACGATTATTTGCAACGTTATACGACATTTGCCCTGGCAAAAGAGGGTGAAAAAGACAATTTATCCAATCGGCTTAAATGGTTGCCGGATGATTTGCTGAAAGCGGAAGTCGTGCTTTGGTATGCCGAACGTTGCCGGACTTATGAAAACTATCAGAAAATACTCGGTGAATATGGCAGTTTCCTGACAACTGAAAATCACCGGGAGCGGATGAATGCCGTTTCGGCCAGGCTGTATCAGGGGAAGAAGGGCGAAATGGCAGCCGATTTCACTTATCCCGACCGGAATGGTAAGCTGGTATCCTTGTCCGATTTCCGGGGTAAGGTTGTACTGGTGGACGTATGGGCTACGTGGTGCGGTCCCTGCCGGGCGGAAATCCCTCATCTCGTGAAACTGGAGAAAGAAATGGAGGGTAAAGATGTCGTTTTTATCGGTGTATCGATCGATCAGAAGAAAGATCACCGGAAGTGGCTCGAGGTTCTGGAGCAGGAGGGGCTTAGTGGTGTACAGCTTTTTGCTGGCGTGTCTCCGCAAATTATGAAAGACTATAAATTTACCACAATTCCCCGTTTCATGGTATTTGACCGGGAAGGGAAAGTAGTGTCGACTAACTCCCCCCGTCCCTCGAATCCGGAATTGAAAAAATTATTGGAAAAATTATTGAATTCGGGTTTATAAACTGAGTTAATTCTACTTTTTAAATAGTTACTTTTGTAACTATTTAAAAAGTACGTTTTAAAATCTCCCGGATGTTGTCGGCTTTTCCCATGGTATAATAGTGGATAGCCGGGGCACCGTGGGCTAATAAATCCTTGCTTTGGGCTGTACACCATTCGATGCCTACCTGATAGATGGCTTTATTGTCTTTACATTTCCGGACTTCGTTCATCAGTTCCTGGGGCAGGTCGATACTGAAAGCCCGGGGGAGCATTTCGATGTGGGTTTGCGTCGAGATGGGTTTCAGGCCGGGGATGATCGGAACAGTGATACCGGCGGCCCGGCATTTGGCTGTAAATTCATAAAACCGGGTATTGTCGAAAAACATTTGAGTAACGATATAATCGGCTCCTGCATCTACTTTGCGTTTCAGATTTTCGATATCGATGTCTATATTCGGGGCTTCATAATGTTTTTCGGGATAAGCGGCGACACCGATACAAAAATTAGTAGGTACGGCATTTTTCAGACATTCGTCCAGGTAAATTCCCCGGTTCATATTGTGGATTTGTCCCACCAGTTCGCAACTGTAACGGTGGCCGTCGGGTTCGGGAACGAAATATTTTTGGCCGGGGATAGCATCTCCGCGTAAAGCGACTACATTCTGAATATCCAGGAAGTTCAGGTCGATCAGGTCGTTCTCGATCTGATGTTTACTGGCTCCTCCGCAGATCAGATGGGGGACGACTTCTACGGGAAACCGTTTCATAATCGCTGCTGCAATGGCTACCGATCCCGGCCGTTTGGTGATGGTCACTTTTTCAAAGGTACCGTCGGCCGTTTGGCGGAATTCCACTTCATCCCGGTGAAAGGTGATATTGATGAAAGGAGGGGCGAATTCCATCAGAGGTTCTATGGCTCCGTATAGTTTGTTGATATCGCTTCCTTTCAATGGAGGCACCAGTTCGAACGAAGCGAAAGGTGCCTTTTTCTGATTGATAATATCGATTACTTTAGTCATTATGTACTGGTTATGGGCGTAGCTCGCCCGGTTTTATAATCCTAATAATCTTTTTCCTTCTTCCAGGGTGATCGCCCGCTTCGTGCAATAGTCCGTCAACTGGTCTGCACCGATTTTTCCAATGCTGAAATAACGGGCAGCAGGATGGGCGATGAGCATACCACAAAGACTTGTCGTCGGATAGATCGCATAAGACGTGGTCAGGGAAACCCCGATTTTAGACGGTGCATCCAATAGGTCGAAGACATCTTTTTTCAGTGAATGATCCGGACAGGCCGAATAGCCGAAGGCCGGGCGGATCAGGGACAAACCTTCACTCAATTGTTCCTGCATCCATTCGGCCAAAGCTTCGGTTAACCGGGCACATAAGCTTTCACGCAGCAGATGGCTGAAGTCGTGGCAGTCACAACCGCCCTGTTTGTCGGCGACTTTCAGAGCAAATAACCCGATGGTGGAAGTTCCGTAAGCCTTGGGACAGATATAATCGGATAAACTCAGGCATTCTTGCCCCGCTTTTTGTTGACGCAACATGGGGAGACGGTGACCGTTATCCAATACGATTTCGTCATCTTCTGCATAGGCATCGAAGAAGTTGACCACGATCGAAGCTTCGAATTCATTGCCGGCAATAACGGTGCCCAACATTTCCAGAGCGGCCTGGTAAGTACGGTCGGCTTCTTCATGCTGATGAATGATTTCCGGGAATTTACCCTTGAATCCCCAGAAATGGAAAAATGGAGTCCAATCGATTTTAGCGATCAGGTCCTGCAAGTCCATATTTTTTCCCAACAGATTGTGTTCTCCGAAACTGGCAGGCAACCGGTAACTTTCCCGGTCAAAGACAGGAGCCAGGGTCTGGGCTTCTGTATAAGGAAGCAAACGGTCTTGTTTATGATAATATTGCCCGCGTATTTTTTCCTGTTCTGCTTTCACTTGTGCGAGGTAGGACGACCGGTCGGATAGTAGCCGTTTCATGATCCCTGCAGTCCGGGAGGCATCTCCCCCCTGGATGACACCATAATCGTATCGGGGTGCCAGTTTTACAGCGGTATGTACGGTTGAAGTGGTCGCTCCGCCTACGATAAGCGGAATCCGAAGCTGCTCTTTCTGTAGTAACTCACACAAAGCTTCCATTTCGCTTAAGGAAGGAGTGATGAGTCCGCTGACTCCGATCAGGTCTGCCCGATGGGCTTTAGCTGCGGCAACGATTTTTTGGTTATCGACCATCACCCCCAGGTCGATGACATCGAAATTGTTGCAGGTCAATACGATACTGACGATGTTTTTACCGATATCGTGTACATCTCCTTTGGCAGTTGCAAGGACAACTTTAGGGCGCTGTATATTTTCTCCCGTACCGGCGTTGTGTTTCTCGATCTCCGGTTGTAAAATTGCGACAGCTGCTTTCATCGCTTTCGCCGATTTTACCACTTGGGGTAAAAACATTTTTCCTTCACCGAATAGTGTCCCCACTTTATCCATCCCCTGCATCAGGGGACCTTCGATGATTTCGACGGGAGAGGCATAAACGGTCAGCGCTTCGGCCAGATCGGCTTCCAGATATTCCGTATTACCTTTGATCAGAGCGAAATTCAGGCGTTCGGATAACGTACGGGTACGCCATTCTTCATTTTTTATAGCCTTTCCGTCTGCGGTTTTCTGCCCCTTGATTTGTTCGGCCAGTTCAATCAGGCGTTCTGTGGCTTCCGGGTGTTTGTTCAATACCACCTCTTCTACTGCTTCCAGTAATTGAGGTTCTATCTCATCGTATACCTGTAACATGGCCGGATTGACGATGCCCATATCCATGCCTGCCTCGATCGCATGGTAGAGAAATACGGAGTGCATGGCTTCGCGTACCGGGTTATTTCCCCGGAAAGAAAACGAGAGATTGGAGACTCCGCCGGAAGTACGGCATCCCGGCAGGTTGGCCTTGATCCAGGCTATTGCCCGGATGAAATCGACGGCGTAATTATTGTGCTCTTCCAGGCCTGTTCCGATAGCCAGAATATTGACGTCGAAAATGATGTCTTCCGCACGGAAACCGGCTTGCCGGGTTAAGAGCCGGTAAGCCCGTTCACAGATTTCGATTTTACGTTCATAAGTGACAGCTTGTCCCTGTTCGTCGAAAGCCATAACGACGACAGCAGCTCCCAAATGATGTATTTCCCGGGCTTTTGCCAGAAACAGATCCTCTCCTTCTTTCAGGCTGATCGAATTGACGATACATTTCCCCTGGGCATTTTTGAGTCCTGCTAAAATGGTATTCCAATCCGAAGAATCGATCATCAGGGCTGCCCGGGCAATATCGGGGTCATTGCTGATATAACGGACGAAAGTGGACATTTCGAGAGCACTGTCGAGCATGGCATCGTCCATGTTGATATCGATAACCGATGCCCCGTCCTCGATTTGTTTCCGGGCGATCCGGGCAGCTTCTTCATAAGCTTTGGCGTGGATGAGTTTGGCAAATTTAGCGGAACCGGCAACATTGGTCCGTTCACCGACATTGATGAAGTTATTTTGGGCTTTATCGACTACGACCTTGTCCAGACCACTTACCACAAGCTGGGCCGGGATAACCGGAATCTGTCGGGGAGAAATGGCTTGAAGGGCTTCACGTATGGCCCGGATGTGCTCCGGAGTAGTACCGCAACACCCTCCCGCGATATTGAGTAAACCTGCTGTGGCCATCTGTTTCAGACAGGAAGCCGTTAGCTCCGGGCTTTCATCATATTCTCCCATTTCGTTGGGAAGACCTGCATTAGGATAAATACTCAACGGACAAGGCAGCGTCTTGGATAAGCGTTCGATAAACGGCAATAAGTCGGTGGCCCCGAACGAACAATTCAATCCGAAACTGAACAGCGGGTAATGGGATACGGTGGTGTAAAGTGCTTCCAGGCTCTGTCCGGTGAGCGTCCGCCCACTTCTGTCGTTGATGGTGGCCGATAACATGACAGGGAGTGAAGTCCTTTTTTCTTCCTGTACCTGGGTAATGGCATAAAGGGCTGCTTTTGCATTCAGACCGTCGAAAACGGTTTCCACTAACAAGAGATCTACTCCGCCGTCGATTAATCCGCTTACCTGCTCTGCATAAGTCGAGACCAGGGTATCGAAGTCCACTGGACGGAATTCCGGCCGGTTGACATCCGGTGATAGGGATAATGTCTTGGAAGTCGGTCCCATACTGCCGGCTACATATACCTGGTGTGAAGCTGCACGGGCTTCCGTTACAGCTAATTTCGCCCCCGCGTAGTTTAAACGGTATACGAGCTTTTCTCCCCGATATTCGGCTTGTGAGATGGCGTTCGAGTTGAAAGTATTGGTTTCGATAATATCGGCTCCTGCTTCGATATACGACCGATGAATCTGCCGGATCACTTCGGGACAGGTCAGGTTCAGGATATCGTTGTTGCCTTTCAGGTTTACCGGATGGGAGATAAATTCACTACCGCGAAAATCGGCTTCTGTCAGACCGTAGTGCTGGATAGCTGTTCCCATGGCTCCGTCGAGGATCAGAATCCGCTTCTTGATTTCGTCTTGTATCATAGTTGTACGTTCGTTCAATTCAAAAAAGTTTGAGTTCAAAATTACCGCATATACCTAATTTATCGTCTTTGATCGCAATGGCGGCCAGTATGTCTTCCTGCTCCCTGATTTTTTCGATGCAGGTCTGGACATCCTCCGCTGTCTGAATCGTGTTGGCGAAAGCGGTTGCATAAGTGTCGGCCAGTATCACGTCCGAACAGACAATCATCACCGCATCGGCTTTACCGAAGCTGAGTGACGGACCGACGGTTCCGGAAGAGGTACAAATCCCGAGGGGGGCATAGGCTGCCTCGATATGCAAACCGACCTTTTCAGACAAGGGGGAAGAACCGGCAAATACCGAAATATCCATATCCTGACAGAGGTCGGCATAAATATCCCCTCCGTTTTCGACGATCACTTCTTTTATACCGAATCGTTTTTTCAGGTTTTCCCCTACTTTCAGAGCGACGGCGCCGGCTACGGCACTCATCGGGCCGATACCGCTTGTTTGTGCTGCCCGCGACATCTCTTTGAATATGCCGGGAGCATCCTCGCTTGCCTGAAAGGGGGTTAAAGCCTGGGCATAATCCGGATGTAAACCGATCCAGCGGTCCATATCCGTCCGTAATTCCCGGACAAATCGTTCTGCACAGACCGGTATTTCCGGTTGCCAGGAACCCCGGTCCACGCCGATACACAGATCGGTTTCTTTATAAGCTATGGTAAAATAGCTCCAGCGATCCTGACGGAAATGCTTGCGATAGGTACGATCGATATATTCCATACGGCATAGGGTAAATTCAGGCTTCGGCAAATTCGATCCGGAATAGTTTGAGAGGACAAGCTTTCAAACATAATTTGCAGGCAATACATTTTTCCGGATTGAAATGCAGTTTCCAATCCGGTGCCCCTATGGTCAACGCGTGGGAAAAGCAGGCCGATACACAGTTGCCACAATCGATACAGAGGCTCGCGTCATACGATACTTTACTGGATACCGGACTTACCGTAACTCCGTTTTCGATTAAATAGGCGATACCCTGGTCCAGTTTGTCGGTATCAGCTTCGAGTTCGACTAATAGATTACCGGATTTCCCGGCTTGTATTTCGGCTTTCAGTATATTGATCCGGATATCGTATAATTTGACCAGGTCATAGGTCAGCGATCTGTCGGTAGCATCTACCGGGAAGGATAATACAACTTTCTTTATCATGATGTTTCTAATTGACAAGGTTTTAAATTTTAATCTTCAATGGCTTTCAATCCGTTCAGGCTGGCTTGTACAGGCATTGGCCGTACCGGTTCGGTGAGTAAAAATTCACCTTTCTGAATCCAGCTTTTCAGTAAATCTGCGATTTCCCGGGCTTTGGCCAGACTGGAAAGGGGCGCTGTTCTTACTTTATGGCCATTGATTTCGATAGCACCACTTTGTAGAGCGGCATAATTCGTTTTTCCCAGGATTTGATTGCCATTCCCATAATCGACGACAGTCGTTTCGATTTGTTCATTCCGGATAGACACTCTTTTTGCTAGATCTTCGTCCAGAATAGGGATAGGAATTCCGATTCCGACATATAAGGTGATACCGTATTTTTCGATATATGCCCCCCGGAGGTATTGGGTGTTCATGTTTTTCAAGTCACCCACAACGGCTATCGTACGGGCATTACTAGTGGGAATACCGTGTTCATTTACCGCTTTGGAAGTGTTGAACTGAGTGCCGTTCCAGGTGACATAACCGTCTGTACCGCAAAGGAAAATATGAGTTCCCAACCCGATGGTCCGGCATTCCGGATCGTTAAGCAAGGGCGATAGCTCACCGGCAGAACTGTAAGAGGCATTCCTCATCTTAGGAAGCAGCGTACCCATGTAGGTATATTTGATCTGATCAGTGGTGTTGGTCGCTACATTATAGTTTTGGTAACAATTTCGCGGATTGTATAAGATAGCTTCATTGATGCAATTCTTGTTGATAATAGCTTTTATATGTTTGCGGGGATAACAATCCGTCCCTTTTCCCCAGGCTTCCAGTGTAATGTCTTTACCATTGACCAGGTCTTCGATGATATGGGCTCCGCCATAAGCCGGAGAGGATGGGTTACAATCTGTAGCGCCGACATAAGTATCTACCGCTGCCAGTCCACCACTAACCCGGACGCCGTTCAATTCGATCTTCTCCATCCGGATAGGGGGATTGGAATGACCGAAATTCAAAAATGCACCCGAAGAACACATCGCTCCGAAAGTGGCGGTGGTTACTACGTCTACTTTTTCTGCAATTTCTTTGGGTGATAATGTCTTGGATAATTCGGATACTTCTTCGGCTGTCAGTACTACGGCAGTCCCTTTTTTTATCTTTTCATTGATTTCTGCGTAAGTTTTCATTTTGTCGTTTTTTAATGAGCGTTTCATGTCTGGGGCGTTTACCCTTTAAATTGGTCAGGATATAGTTCGGATTCGACTATACCACTATAAAATAAACATTAAACCGAATGTTTATTAACGGGGCTTGCCAACTACTACCTGGTAGTATCGTAAGCCGGTAAATCGGAATAGGGGGTATAAAAGATCAGCGCATGCAGCGCATGTCCATAGAAGATACAAAAAGAGAGAAGAATTTGAGATTCCGGTTTCTCCGGTCGGTGATGTGGGTTAAATAATCTGCTTTTTTCATCTTACTTTTGTTTTAAATTATAACTCCTGTTATCAGGCCGGGTTTTGGCACCTTTCGGAAAGTTCCGGAGGTTGTCGGAGTTTCATAGAGCCCAGTCTCTCAACTCCTCTTTATAATTCAAACAATCTTTCTTAAGGATTGAATTGACAAGACAAAGAAATAGGAAATATTTTGAAAAAACAAATGAATGCCGGGGAAAAAATGTGCTAACGTTTTAAATAGCCCACAGGGACGGGCAGTGGGCTATTTTTAAATGTGGTCTTAAATAATCTTTAGTCCCAGGGTGAAATTGAACGACCGGGGAGCTTTCAGTTCATGACCTAAATTTTTGAATGCTTTTTCATAATCGATATCGAAGGTCAGTTTCCAGACATCTACCCCGACGCCGACTTTACCGTGCCAGTTGGTTTTATCGGTACTGATATCTCCTAGTTTTTTCAGGTTTTTTACTTTCCCGACGGAAAGTACCGGTCCGAGGAAGGCCCGTAGTTTAACGATAGATAAATCCAATACTTGGAAACCCAACATAACCGGAATATCGAACGTGTTGAGTTTCAGATCGAGATTACTGGGGTCTTCTCCTACAGCCAGAGTTTGAGTCTCTAATACACTTTTCTTATGCGAATAGTTTAAAGCAGGTTCCAGATAGAGTTTTCCCAGATTGACGCGCATAAATGCGCCGACCATATAGCCAGTATTGGCTTGTGTCCCGATAGCCTGGGGGATATCTTTGAATTTTATCCGGTTACTGGAAATCCCGCCGTGAACACCCAGATTGATCGGTAATTGGGCCATCGCTCCGAAACCCAGGCAACAGATGCATAATAACGTAAAAATCTTTTTCATTTCGTTTTATTTTAAATTGCTGATTACATCCTTCTTTTGAATTCCGACAGAATAATACCGGTAGCTACTCCGACGTTCAGCGATTCGGTCGATTCGCTATTCCGGGCGAAACTCGGAATTGTTAGTTTCTGTCCGGTCAGCGCTTCTATTTCTGCTGAAATACCTTTCCCTTCGTTCCCCATGACGATCAGGCCCCGGGTACTTAATGCTGTCGTATAAATATTTTTCCCATCTAAAAACGTGCCAAAGACAGGAAGGCCTTCTTGCTTCAGTTCGTTCAATAAAACAGGGAGATCCGTATAGAACGTCTTGACCCTGAAGATGGCCCCCATGCTGGCTTGTACACATTTGGGATTATAAACACCGGCACAATCGGCATCACAGAATATGTTTCCGATTCCGAACCAGTCTGCCACCCGGAGGATGGTACCCAAATTACCCGGATCTTGTATCCCGTTCAATACCAGGGATAAAGAATCGAGAACCTCTTCCTTCCGATAGATATGGACAGGTATTTCGGCCAGTGCGATGACTTCGGGTAAAGATTGGAAGTTGGATATCCCATGCATTTCCCGTTCATCGGCTTCAATGATATTTACGTTTGACAACGCTTTTTTGTTTTGTTCGAGCCAAGACGGGAAAGCGATCAGGGAATGGATTTTCAGGGGAGAATGCAACAGTTCTCCGACCAGTTTTTCCCCTTCGATTTTAAAGAGATTATATTTTTCCCTGAATTTCTTTTTTTCAAGGTTTTGGACTATTTTTGTTACCTGTTTGCTTAACATGGTTTGTGCCTCTACATCGGTTTTAGCGTGGTTTTAATCCTGAATAAAGAGCAATTCAGAAGCTGTGCAAAAGTAGTAACATTTTTTGAGATTTGGAGAAGTGGGTTCCATATAAGATTGTTTCGGAATATTTTATCAGCCAACCGTTCATCAGCTTACTGAAAAAGCGAGGGGGAATTTTGTTATTGACGGGCTTTATGCTGGTCATGGTATCGTGTTCGCCTACCCGTTATGTGGGGAAAGATGAATATCTGTTGAATAAGGTGAAAGTGAAGGTAGAAGAGAAAGGGGTGAATTTTTCTGAATTGAAAAAAACGGTGCGGCAACGTCCTAATACGCGGATATTGGGAGTGGCTCGTTTTCATCTGGGACTTTATAACCTGAGTGGGAAGAATGAGAATAAGCGCTTTAACAAATGGTTGCGTTCCATCGGTGAAGCTCCTGTGATTTATAGTCCTTTCCTGACCGACAGAAGTGTGACCCAGTTGAAATTGTACCTGAACAATAAAGGTTTTTATAAAGCTGAGGTGACGGATTCCGTTTGGTTTAAAAAGAAAAAGGCTCATGTTGTGTACCGGATTTATCCCGGTCCGCTGACTCGGGTAAAAGATTTTACTTTCCGGGAAGACAGTAGTTTCCGGGCCGGAGGATTACCCGAAAGCTCTCCGTTAGTACAATTGGTTTTGCGGGATACCAATCACACTTTGTTGCATCAGGAAATGCCGATGGATATAGAGATATTGGAAGATGAACGGGAACGGATCACTCATATGCTCCGGCAAAACGGGTATTATAATTTTTCAAAGAATTTTATTCATTATTATGCCGATACCTCGCGGAGCGGTAATCCGGAACAGGCTCATCTTTTGCTGAGCATCGTCAACAGTGTGTCCGACAGTATGGCTTACCGCAAATATAAAATAAAGCACATTCAGGTAAATTTGGATTATGATCCCCTGCTGATGGCCAATGGACTCGATTCGCTTTACCGGCATACCCGTTACGGTGAATATGGGATTGTTTATCGTGGCCATATGAAGATTAAGCCGAAGGTGATCCTGGAAACGATCCAGTTCAAGGAAGGAGAATTTTATGATGTCCGTAAAGTGGCTGATTCCTATTCCCGCCTGCAAGCCTTGAATCTGTTTAAATTTATCAATATTATTTTCCGGGAAGAGCAAAGGGAAGACGGTGAGCCGGTGTTGTTTTGTGAAGTGCAGCTTACTCCGCTCAAACGGCAGTCTTATAATGTCTTTCTCGAAGGGACCAACAATTCCGGGAATATCGGGGTCGGAGGTAACTTTGCTTATAATCACCGCAATTTGTTTCATGGGGGGGAGAATCTGACCTTGAGTGTATGGGGGGCTTTAAAAAAAGAGAAATTGAAGGAAAATGAAATTTTCAGTACCACCGAAGTCGGTACGGAATTGAAGTTAGTGACACCTCAATTTTGGATGCCGGTTTTTCGTATGGATGAATTCCGCCGCAATTTTGCTCCTAAAACTTCGATCTCTCTCTCCTTCAGTCAGGAAAATACACAGTTTTACAAACGCCGTGTAGCTAGTGCTAAGTTCGGTTACCTTTGGCGGCGGGCAGATAATAAATGGCGGTATAATTTCGATCTCATCGATCTGAATTATGTGCTGATGCCGAGTGTCGATTCGAGTTTTATCAGTGAATTGAAAAATGAATATATCAAAAGTGCCTATACCAACCATATGATTCTGTCGGCGAATTTTTCGGCTGTGTTTACCGACCAGGTGGTCAATTCTGCACAAAGTTTTAATTATTTCCGGGGTAATCTGGAGACTTCCGGGAATTTTCTTTTGGCTATGGATAAACTTTTAGGGGCCAGAAAATCCGGTTCCGAGGAAGAACGTTTTTATAAAATTCTGGGTGTCCGGTATGCCCAATTTATCAAAGCCGACGGTGAATATCGGTTCAATCATTACCTGAATAAAGCCAATTCGGTCGTCTACCGGTTGTTTCTGGGTTGTGGTTATCCCTACGGTAACATGAAGGCTTTGCCTTTTGAAGAGGCTTATTATTGCGGAGGTGCCAACGATATCCGGGCTTGGCAGGCGAGAACTTTGGGACCGGGATCTTATGCTCCGCCGGATAAGTATCCGAATAATGTAGGAGACTTTAAGTTGGAAGCCAATGTGGAATATCGGTTTAAACTATTCTGGTTATTAGAAGGAGCTTTATTCATCGATGCCGGGAATATCTGGAATATCAATCGGTATGAGAATCGTCAGGGTACGAAGTTGTCTTCCGGATTTTATAAACAAATCGCTGTCGGAACAGGGGCCGGACTACGGTTGGATGTCAATTTTTTTCTGCTGCGTTTTGATCTTGGTTTGAAATTACATGATCCGATGCAGGCCGAAGGGCAACGTTTTGTGTTGTTGAATCGTAATGGAGGTTTTAATAAATCTGTATTTAATATAGCTATCGGATATCCGTTTTAATTTTAATGAACTTACTATGTTGTCCACTATTCTCGTTTATGTTTCGCTTTTTTTACAGGTTGCTGCTGCCGTTATTGCCATTAGCTTGTTTAAGCGGACAAAATTCAATGCTTCCTGGATTCTGATTTCCATCGGATTTTTGTTGATGGTGGTGTCGAGGGTCTTCGATTTATGGCCTACGATTTATCCCGAAATGGAAGATGAATTGGCTATTGTACAGAAGATTCTGGCTTTTATCATTGCTTTGGTCCTCCTGATCGGAGTATTTTATATCCGGAAAATTTTTCAATTTATGCGAAGAGTGGATGAGATCCGGCGCGAATCAGAGAAACGGGTACTGGCAGCGGTTATCCGCACGGAAGAGCAAGAACGGCAGCGTTTTGCGAAAGAGCTGCACGATGGGCTGGGACCTTTGCTGAGTGTGATCAAAATGCTGGTCTCGGGGTTGGATACCAATAAAGAAAGTGAAGTCAACGAAAAGATAAAGCAGAATTTGCGGCAGGCTGTGGATGAAGCGATTAGCGGGGTCAGGGACATCTCGGCCAATATCAGCCCGCATATCCTCAACAATTTTGGCTTAAAAGATGCGGTAGAGGCATTCATAAAACGGATGCGGCAAGCCGATAATTTTAAGGTGTATTTTACTACTAATCTCGAAAATCAACGTTTCAATTATAATATCGAAGTGGTGGTCTACCGTGTTATCTGCGAGTTGATCAACAACACATTGCGGCATGCTGCAGCCTCGAAAGTGACGATCGATTTACAACTCGAAGAAGGAATATTATATTTAGAATATACCGACAACGGTATCGGATTCGATGTAAACCGTATTTCCGGACATACCGGTATGGGATTGGATAACATGCGTTACCGGCTGCAATCCGGTAACGGGGATATCGAGATTGTCAGCGAGCATGGAAAAGGGATGCGGGCCAACGCTTTTATTAAAGTCTTTTGACTTTCTGACTTTATTTTTATCTTTGTTTATCAGTTACGGATGTAAATGTTTATCGATTCATGGACACAAAGAATTTGAAAAAATTAAGAATCTATATTGTTGACGATCATAAGTTATTCAGGGAAGGATTGAAATTGCTTTTGTCTACCCAGGATTTCGTACACCATATTTACGAAGCTTCCAGTGGACGCGACTTTATTGAAAACCTCTCCTTTGTAGATTGTGACCTGGTGTTGATGGATATAGAAATGCCCGAGATGAACGGGATAGAAGCTACGGAACAGGCCCTGCGGATCAGGCCGGATTTGAAGGTGATCGTGTTGTCTATGTACGGGGATGAACAGTATTACTATAAAATGGTCGATGTCGGAGTAAAGGGGTTCGTTCTCAAAAATTCCGGTATAGAAAAAGTGATTGCGGCAATCCGGGCTGTCGCCGCCGGTGAGAATTACTTTTCCGAGGAGTTGCTGGTGAATATTCTCAATAATATGCGTGATGGCGGGCAACATAAACCGGAACCTGAAACCCCTGATAATGAAATATCCGAGAGAGAACTCGAGATTTTGTATCATGTATGCCTGGGACTTTCCAACCAGGAAATTGCAGATAAACTTTTTATCAGTAAGCGGACAGTGGATAAACATCGGGCGAATCTGTTGAGTAAGACCGGATGCCGGAATACTGCTGCGCTTGTCATGTATGCAATTAAAAATAAGATGATAAATATTTAGATGAACGGAATGATATTTGCAGCGGGATTGGGTACCCGTTTGCAGCCTTTGACGAACGATCGGCCCAAAGCATTGGTGGAAGTAGCCGGTAAGCCTTTGCTTGAATATGTCATACGGAAAATGATAGTGGCGGATGTACAGCGTATTGTGGTGAACGTGCATCACTATGCCGACCAGATAGAAGCTTTTCTGTGCGAACGACATTTTTTCGATTGGGATATCGTGATTTCCGATGAACGGGAGAAATTACTCGATACCGGGGGCGGACTTCTGAAAGCCAGGGAGTTGTTCTGCCCGGGTGAATCGGTGCTTATTCATAATGTAGATATATTTTCAGATATCGATATACCTGCCTTGCTCCGCTTTCATCGGCAAAATAAGGGAGATGCGACCTTGGTTACCCGGACCGGCGGGAAAGGCAGAGGATTGAGATTTAATCGTGAAGGGATGCTGAAAGGATGGGAAAATAAGGCCACAGGGGAACAAAAACCGGTAGATGAAGAATTTTGGGATTCCCGGAACTATGCTTTCTGTGGAGTGCAGGTGGTGAGCCCGGAATTTTTAGAACGTATGTCAGGAAAGGGGGGCTTTTCGATTATAGACGAATATCTGTCACAGGCCAGGCTTCACCCGATACTGATGTATTTTTACGAAGGACGTTTTTTAGATTTAGGGACTCCTCAGGCGATTGCCGAAGCCGAAACAATGTTGATCGATTCGTGCAACCCGTAAGGATCTTTTTACGTTAATTAAAGACTTTACGGAATAGCAGGAGGCAGGCCTTGCAGCGCTTTTTTACGATCTGAATAATGGTAATTGCGAAGAATAAAGCTTAAGCATGAAAAGATTTTTTAAATATCTGGGCAGAACGATTTTAGCAATTTTAGGGTTGCTACTGCTTATCGTGTTTTTGCTTTATTTACCTCCTGTACAAAATTTCCTTTTGCGCAAAGCCGAACGTTATGCTGCTTCGCATTACGACTTGGAAGTCCGGATCGGGCATTTCCGTTTGGGTTTTCCTTTTGATCTGGTTTTGGACGATGTGTATGCCGGGAAAACTGCCGGAGATACCCTGGTTGCTGCAGAGGCGATCCGGCTTAGGGTGAATATCGATCGGATATTTCGTAAAGAACTCGGTATCGAACAGTTAGGTCTGAGACAGGTGAAGTTCGGATTAGCCGGCGATACTACCGGTATGCAACTGAAGGTGGCTGTCGGGAATTTGGGGGTGCAGGAGGGACGGATCGATTTGGAACGGAAAAAATTGATAGTCGCTGAGATTAGCCTGGAAGAAGGGGATGTTTTTTTGAAATCCGGAGCCGGAACAGTGGAAGATACAGTGCAGAGTAATCCTTTGGATTGGGGGATCGAAGTCAGGCAGATAAAGATCCAGGACGTCGGTTATCGCATGTATACCGAGGGGTTGCCTTACCTGGGGGCCGGAATAAAGGACGGTTCGCTGACTGGCGGAAAAGTTTTGTTGGGGGAGCAATCCGTCGAAATAGATGCTGTCGCTGTCGGAGGGGCTTGGTGTGACATGCAGATGGGAACGGAACAATCGTCCGGGACACCGGTCACCGAACCGTCCGGTAGCCAGCCTTGGCTGATACGTGCAGGGAGATTACAATTGGAGAACAGTGCCTTTAGTATGAAGACTGCCGATGCCGGGCAAACCGATTTGGTGCTGTCCGGTATTGCCGTACAAATCGACAGTGTATATAACCGGGGAACGGTTGTGCGGGGAAACCTGGTAGATCTGAGGGCTGTACAGCAAAACGGAATACAGCTGCAACAGATGCAGGCACAGGTGGATCTCGATTCGGCCCGGACAGCATTGAGGGGGGCATTTATCCGCACCGCTCATAGCAAGATCGAGTTGACAGCCCGGGCCGATACTTCGATGAATAATCTGATGAAACGGGTACCCTTGATCGTTCAGCTGAATGCCAGGGTTGGGCTGGCCGATCTTACTCCCTTTTATGACGGAATCCCTCAGGACTTAAAACATAGTCAGGTAGATTTGAATACGACTTTCAGTATAGATGAAAACAGAGTCCGGTTCGACCGCCTGGATGCCGGTATGACCGGAAAATTCCGGTTGACTGGAAAAGGACAACTGCAATCCTACCGGGACCTGAAAAAAATAAGTGGGGTGATCGATTTGCGGGCGGAGATGCCGGACGCTACCTTTGCTAATGTTTTCTTAAAAGAAGGGATCGTGAAGATCCCGGCCGATGTATCCTGGTCGGCGAATCTGAAGGCTAATCAGGGAGCTTTGGAGGCTTTGGTGCGCTTGTGTTCCGATGCTGGTTGTATGACCCTCGACGGGAGTTATGATTTGAACCGGGAGACATATAACGGCGAATTGACCCTGAGCCGTTTCCCACTCGATCGCTTTTTGACTGTCGATTCGTTAGGAAGCGCCTCGGCCAATTTCCGGTTGGAAGGCCGGTATTTTTCGTGGCCTCAGGCAAAGACCTCGGTAAATGCCGGAATCCGTCAGTTGTTTTATAAAGAGCACGAATATAAAGATATTACTTTACAGGCTACCTTGGATAAGACGCATTTACGGGGGACTATGGTTAGTAAAGATCCCGATGCTCCTTTGGATTTGGTTTTCCGGGGAGATTCGCTGCAACAACAGTATCAGGTCGGTTTGGGTGGTTATATCGGCAAGGTGGATCTGCAGGCCCTGCATTTGATGCAGGAACCTTTGACTATGGGGCTGAAAGTAGATTTGCAAGGTTTTATCGGGGAACATTCCGCTTATGCTTTAAAAGCCCGCTTCGATAGCCTGAGCATGGCAGATAGCAGGAAGACTTATACCTTGGGAAGCCTGGATATCGATATGGCCAGCGATCTGAAGAAGACGACACTGGATGTAAAGACCGGTGATTTACAGTTAACTTTCCGGGCCGATACTTCTTTGGCCGGTTTTGGGGAGAGTGTTGGGAAAATTGCAGGGATTGTCGGGAAGCAGATCGCCGGTAAAGATATCGATATGGAACAGATCAAAGCGGAGTTGCCTGTTTTTAGTATGCACTTGAAAGGTGATCAAAATAATGCGATCGCTAAATTTTTGAAGGCCAGGAATATGGGATTTCGTCGGCTTTCTCTGGATATCGTTTCCCGCCAGCGGTCAGGTATCCGGATGGGGATCACGGCTACGGCTCCCTATTTTGGGACGGTACGTCTCGATTCGGTACAGATGGGTATCTGGCAGACCGGCAAGAGTCTGGTGTATGCATTGGGAGCCGGTAGTTCCGACCAGGCCTGGAAGGGACTGTTCAATATCAACCTGACCGGAAAAATGCAGGGGAATCAATTCCGGATCGAACTGAAACAAAAAGATGCCCGGCAACGAGTCGGATTCGATATGGGTATCAATCTGGTGATGCTGGACAGTGCTTTTACGGTGAGCTTTTTCCCGATGACTCCTATTCTGGGGTATAGCCGGTGGATTGTCAATGCCGATAATAAAGTAACGGTTTATAAAGATTGGAAGATCGATGCCAATCTCCGGATGGCCTACCAGAATAAATTGGTGAGTTTGCAGTCTCTGCCTGATGAAGGAGAAAGGACGGATCGGTTACAGGTGGAGATTACCGGTATAGACCTGAAAAAATTGACCGAAATATCACCGTTCTTACCCGATCTGAGTGGTATCCTGCATACGGATTTATTGTTGTATACCGATCGTAAAACCTTCGGTGCCGAGGGAAATATCGGAGTGAATAATCTGTTTTATGAAGAACAGCGGATGGGTACCCTCGATTTGGATCTGCAGTATGCAGGAAAGGATCATTTAACCGATCATGCCGTAGATTTTGAGTTGAAAATCGACAGCATCCGCCGGGCGGTAGTGCAGGGGACTTTCGCTACATCCGAGACCAACCGGGAGGTCATGCTGGACGTAGATATACCTTCCTTACCTTTGTATATGGTCAACGCTTTTGTTCCGAAAGATCTGATGAAACTGGAGGGCGAGTTGACCGGCGCATTACAGTTTCGTGGAACGGTAGATCGGCCGGATTTGAACGGTGGATTGGGCTTTCGTAATGGAAAAGCCGATGTGGTGATGTTGGGTACCACATTCGGATTGGATACCACCCGCCTGATTGTAGACAACGGGAAGATTTTATTTCGGCAATATCGGTTTATTGCTCCTAACAAAAGTGATATGGTGCTGAACGGAGCGATTACCCTGACTCCGTTCGACCGGATGAATATGGATATATCTGTAAAAGCCGGTAATTTCGAGGTCGTGAATGTAAAGAAAAATCCGACTTCGCTGATCTATGGGAAGGCTTATATCAATCTGGATTCCCGTTTGGCCGGGGCCTTTTCGAATTTAAGCGTTTCCGGAAATATCAATTTGCTCAACCGGACCAATATTACCTATACTTTGCGTAGTTCCGGACCCGAACTTGTGGACCGTAGTGCCGATTTGGTCCGTTTCGTATCGTTCAGGGATACCACCTTGAATGAGCGTGACGATCTGACTAACCGGGTAAACACCAGTAGCTTTGCTTTAAAAATGTTGATCGAGATCGGAGATCAGGTGACAGTAAACGTCGAATTATCGGATGATGGAAGTAATAATATCGTCATCCAGGGTGGGGGTAATCTGGTTCTGGCCATGAGTCCTGAAAACGGACTTACCTTGTCGGGGAAATATATTTTATCCGGAGGAACCGTGGTTTATAATATTCCCATTGCAGGTAAAAAAGAATTTAATATTCGCAGTGGCAGCTATGTGGAATGGACAGGAAATGTGATGAATCCGATGTTGAGTATATCCGCTTCCGAACAGGTGAAAGCTACGGTTGTCGACGGAGAACAGAATCGACTGGTTACTTTCGAGGCTATCATCCGGATACAGAATACATTGACCCGACCGGATATCTCTTTTGACCTGTCAGCTCCCAACGATATGGTGGTACAGAATCAGTTGGCGACTTTTTCTCAGGAAGAACGTACCCGTCAAGCGTTGAATCTATTGATCTATAATACTTATACCGCTCCTGGGGCTGCTAAGTCGGGAAGCGGAGGAAGTATGGCCAACAATGCTTTATATAGCCTGGTAGAAAATGAATTGAATAAGTATACCCGGAAGACCGGTTTTACTTTTGGCGTCGATTCGTATAATACCGATGAAAATACAACCCGTACCGATTATACGTATCAGTTCTCCAAACAATTTTTTAATGATCGGATTCGGGTGAAGATCGGTGGACGGATTTCTACAGATAATAATGAAAATCAGAGTAATAACATAGAAGATAATCTCGTCGACGATATTTCTATAGAATACGTGATTACGAAGAAGAGAAATCTATTTTTGAAAGTGTTCCGGCATTCCAACTATGAGAGTGTACTGGACGGCGAAGTCACTCAAACGGGTGTCGGTATTGTTTGGCGGAAAAATTTCCGTAAATTTAAAGATCTCTTTAAAAATAACCGAAAATCGGAAAGAGAAACAAAAACGGAGAGTCAGAAATGAAAGTAGTCGAATTCATCAGAAAGTATGCCCGGAAGTCTGACAAAAGTCGGTTCAGTCACTTTTGTCCTATTTGTAGTACCCTGACCTTTTCTTCTTCTTACTTTTTACCTTTAATCTTTTTCCTTTTCCTTCTTTTTTCTTGTTCGACGACTAAAAAACTGACAGAAGATGAAGTATTGTATGTCGGAGTAAAAAAAATGAAGATCGAGGCCCCTCAGAAAGTGAAACTCAACAGTACACAAAATTCAGCCGCTTCCGGTCCGCTGTCTGTGAAACCCAATAATCCGCTGTATTCTCCTTATGTCCGTTCGCCTTTCCCGATCGGGCTGTGGGTATATAATTGGAATATAAAAAAAGAGAAAGGTTTTAAATGGTGGTTATATCGTAAATTGGCTAAGAAACCGGTGTTGATTTCAGATGTACAGCCCGAATTACGGTTGAAAATGGTGGATAATGCCATGAAAGACTTCGGTTTTTATGGGACGACTTCCCGCTACGAGATTATTCCGCATAAACGGAATCCTAAAAAAGCCCGCATCAGCTATTGGGTCGATTTGCCTCAGCCTTTTCATTACGGTAGTGTACAGTTGTGGGGATGGGATCCTCCGATGGATAGTATCGTGCGCTCGTATATGCGGTTCTCCGAACTGAAACCGGGAAGGCAATACGATGTGAATGTCCTCAATCAGGAGCGGCAACGCATGTCCGATCGGTTGAGAAATCACGGTTATTATTTCTTCCAACCCGATTATATCGAATTTTTAGTCGATACCACTCAAGGTGGAAAAATGGCCGACGTACGAATCGGATTGAAGCAGGGAATTCCGCAAAATGCTTTTCATCCTTATAAAATCGGTGAGGTGAAAGTGATGCTGTCGGGAAATGAAACGACCGGCGGGCAAGACACGATACAGGCGGATCAGGTGAAAATCATTTATGAGCCTCCGCTACGGCTGAAACCGAATGTGATCACCCGGGCGGTGAAGACGCGACCCGGACAAACTTATTCGGCTATGCGACAGAGTCGTACACAAGCCGGATTTGTACAGTTGGGCGTATTTAAGTTCGCCAATATGACGATTACCGTGCCCGATACGGTTCAGGATCGCTTGCTGGATATGCAAATCAACGGCGATTTTGCCCTGCCCATTGAAACGGAAGTGGAGGTGGATATGTCTTCCAAGTCGAATAATCTGCTCGGTCCGGGATTGACATTAGGGATTACTAACCGGAATATGTTCCGCCGGGCAGAGAATTTCAGTGTCCGGTTGACAGGATCCTACGAATGGCAAATCGGAGGAAATAAAAAATCGACAGGCAATTCGGGCTTGATCAATTCTTATGAGCTGGGGTTGAATTTTAATTTGTCCGTGCCCCGGTTATTGGTTCCCAAACTGATGAAAACGAAACGGGATAGGAGAGAACAGACCCATTTTCAGATCGGTACGGATTTGCTCAACCGACATAATTTTTTTAGGATGATCTCGTTTTGGGGAAGTGCGACCTATGATTTTAATTCTTCTACCCGGAATTATCATTCCGTCGTACCTTTTAAACTCAATTATACCTATCTGTTGCGTACTTCTCATGCCTTCGATTCTGTTGTAAATAAAAATCCCGCAGTGGCGCAGAGTTTTAAGAATCAGTTTATTCCGTCGATGTCTTATACCTATACGTACGACCGGGCTGCGACTTATCGTAATCCCAACCGGTTGTTCTGGCAGACTTCGGTCACTCAGGCCGGTAATATTATAGCGGGCCTGCAGTATATCTGCGGGAATCATCAGGGGGAGGGCAAACAAATTCTCAATAATCGTTATTCTCAATTTTTGAAGCTTACTTCTGAATTAATCGGTTATAAGACTGTGGATAATAATAATCAATTGGCCATGCGGATTATGGGAGGGATCGGTTATGCTTACGGTAATTCGAAAGTAATGCCTTACAGTGAGCAATTTTATATCGGCGGCTCGAATAGTATCCGGGCTTTTCATATCCGTTCGATCGGGCCCGGAAGTTACCATCCCAGGGAATCGACCTATTCTTATCTCGATCAGACCGGAGATATCAAACTGGAAGGGAATGTCGAGTATCGTTTCAAAATATACGAACGGTTTAAAGGGGCTTTGTTTATGGATGCCGGGAATGTCTGGTTGTTGAACAATGAAACCCAGCGTCCCAGAGGAGAATTCAGAATCAAAGGATTATTGAAAGAAATTGCTTTGGGGACCGGATTCGGACTACGTTACGATTTTTCCTATATCGTGGTCCGTGCCGATTTGGGAATACCTATACATGCTCCTTATAGTACAGGCAAGTCCGGATATTATAATATCGACGGCAGTTTCTGGAAAGGTCTGGTACTGAATCTTGCGATCGGCTACCCTTTCTAAAATTTATTTTATCTTTTACTTTTTACTTTTTACTTTTTATCCTATCTTTGCCCCGCCAAAGTAAGGAAAGATGCAGGAGTGGCTGAACTGGCACGCCTGGAAAGCGTGTAATCCTCTAAAGGGATTCCGGGGTTCGAATCCCCGTCTTTCCGCAAAGAATGACATTCTGGGAGGGACCTGGAATGTCATTTTTATTTCCCGTAAGTATACCGAGGTAGGAGGTAAAATGCTACCTTTGTAAAATAAAAGAAAGTAGTTTATGGAAGATTTTCAACATGTTGGATATAGCAAAGAAGTCATCGAGTTTGTTGCAGTAGCCAAGGAATTTTGTGATTTTGTGGAGACGGCACCTCAGATGCAGCGCAGGGATTTTATCCAGCGTTTGCAGAAGTTTATTCCTTTGATCTATTTGAAGGGCTCCTTGCTGCCGGAGAGTGATAGCGGAGATAGTGGATTGATCGAAGATATCGTCACCGAAGACGATTATAATTATTTATATGGACAGCTTCATCAACTGTTGGGAGAATACGATGAATACCTGGAAGTTTTCGATGATAATATGCAGTTTAGTGAAGTTCCTGTCGTACATTCGATAGCAGAGAAAACTTGTGATATATACCAGGACCTGAAGAATTTTATTTCTTCTTTCCGCTGTGGGATACCGGAAGTGATCGGAGAGGCTTTATGGCAATTGAATAATAGTTTTGAATTGTATTGGGGAAAAGCTTGTGCCGGAGTGTTGAGGGCGGTACATCATGCTGTCTATCAAATAAAAGATGAGGACGATTAAGTTTGAGAAAATGTTGACTGATTTAAAAAAGACCATAGATCGGAAAGAAATAGATCTGTTACCTCCTTACGTGTTTTCGGGCGAAGTGAAGGTAATAGAAGAGGCAAGGCAGGTCGGGGAGGCGGCTGATTTTTTAAGTAGACATGCTTGCCTGGGGTTCGATACGGAGACTCGTCCCGCTTTTCGGAAAGGAGAAATTTATAAAGTGAGCTTATTACAACTGGCGGTCCCGGACCAGGTCTTTCTGTTCCGGTTGAATAAATGTGGTTTTCAACCGGCTTTGGTTCGGCTGCTGGCTAGTCCCCGGATTATAAAGATCGGTGTCGGTATCCGTGACGATAACCGGAATTTACGTAAGTTGACCGATTTTACACCTGCCTCTTTTGTAGATCTACAGGAATATGCCGGACGCTTTGGTATTGAAGACAAATCTTTTTCAAAATTGATGGCTATTATTTTCGGGGTGAAGATTTCTAAACGTCAGCGTACTTCCAACTGGGAAGCTCCGGCATTGACTGAAGCCCAGATTCGCTATGCCGCTACCGATGCATGGGGGGCATTGAAGATGTATCAACGGCTTACGGCTTCTGCAGAAGAAGAGGCTTTGGGAATAGTGAAATAGAAAGTGGTTCCTATTCCCTCTTGGGAATAGAAATGGAGTTTCCCCTTGTTCATGCGGATAAAATCACGGCATAAAATCAGGCCTAATCCACTTCCTTTTTCATTGTGAGTACCGTAGGTGGTGATGTATTCATCGGATTTCAATAAATGGGCCTGAAGATCTTTGGGTATGCCTTTCCCGTTGTCTTTGACATATATTGTCCAGTAATCACCCGAGTCTGCAAGGGATAGTTCGACTTGTCCACCTGTATAGGTAAACTTGATGGCATTGGAAATCAGATTGCGTAATACGGTTTTTATCATGTCTTCGTCGGCGAAAATATCGAACTTCCCTTCAATACGGTTGATCAGCTCGATTTCTTTTGCATTGGCTATTGCACTGAATAGTGAGACGACTTGTCTGGCTACAGGTGTGAGGTTGAAAAGAGTAGCATAAATTTTCGTTTTACCATTTTGGTTCCGGGTCCAGCGCAAGAGATTTTCCAGCAGATTAAAAGCTTCCTCTGTCGTTTCATTGATCATCTCGAATAACTTTGAAATTTGAGGATCTTTGATTTTAGCCTTTTGTGCCTCGATGGAGGAATTGATCATTTTAATGGTGCCGATAGGGGCTCTCAGGTCATGAGCGATGATGGAATACAGTTTATCCCGGGCTTCCAGACTTTTTTTCAATTTCTCGTTTTGCCGGCGGATGACCCGTTCGGCCCGGAGCAGGGATAACTGGTGCTGAACCCGGATGACCAGTTCTTGGGGACGGAAAGGTTTGGTGATAAAATCGATATTGTCATAATTCAGGCATTCCGGAATGTGATTCTCACTAGTCATGGAAGTGATGAATAAAACCGGGATGGCGCCTGTGATTTTATTGGTTTTGAAATCCTGTAAGATCGTATTCTCTTGCCGGACCGATTTGTCGATATCCAATAGGATCAGATCCGGAGAGGTGGTACGGATTCGTTGAATGGCTTCCTGTTGATTACTGGCTTCGAGAAGCATAAAATCAGCTTCCCGGAGAGTCTTTAGGATTTTTTCCGGATCACTAAAGGATGAAGTAATCACTAAAAGAGTATATTGACAGTTGTTAATTGGCATGTAGGATTATTTTACAGAAGGAATAGAACAAATTTTATCTAAATTTGTAAAATGTTGCTCCAGACTGGTCACTTCGGGGAGTTCCGGATGCTCTATTTTGTTTTTAAGTTGATCCCAGACCGGTTTTATCTCTTGTAACCAATGACGTAAATGATTCTGTTTGATTTCCAGCTCTAACCGGGCAGCTCTCTCTTGTTTGAGGTGGACAGTTAAGCGTTTTATAAGTTGATAATTATCCAATTGTAAAGCGATAACCGAGGACAGATCTTGCAGGCATTTAATTTCTTCCGGAGTCCAGGGGTGAGTCGTCGAACATTGGGTGAAAGCGATAAAAGCAAATTGTGATCCCGATTCGAATAAAGGTAATAGTAACATTTGGCGGCAATCGGTAGCTTTTAGTAACTCTGCTAATTCCGGATTACCCGACACATCCGATTCCTGAATAATTACCTGATTTTGTGTACAAAGTTGTTGTACAAGTTCCCGGTCGTATATCAGGCTGTTGTGCCTGAATTCTTCGGGAATGGCTTTTAACGACTTTTCATGCCAGTTATAAGTGATCGTATAAGTCATATTGTGATGAACCTCGATGATGTATATACGATCATGATTGCTGATTTTGCCGATCAATTCCAAAGCCTTTTCCAAACTTTGAGAAAATTTACTACCGGATGTAAATGCAATACTTAAACGCATTAAAACATCAGGAGTGATATGTTTCATTTCCATAGGAGCATGAGTATTGTCCCGCATAGCATTGAATGTTAATTTTGGGACGCTTTTTATAAATTAAACCTGTTATTTATACCTTGAATGTGTTCGAGAAGTTGCGAAGAAGAGCTTATTTAACTTTTAAAGGAGGTAAGGGTGTAGGTATAATTTTTTCTTTCTATTCCGATTTCGGGTTCTGTGTCGTCAGACCGGTTCGCCTGGAACGGTCCGGTAAGGCTTTCCCTTACTGACTGCCAGAAGTGACCGGATCCCCGAACACAAGCCCTGAAGACGAATAAGAACAAGATTAATTCTACCTTTTATTTGTTGGTATACAACTGTTTAATGATTGTTGGAAATATTTTTTGATAAAAAGTATTCCAAATATTTGTCAGCAATATGTTTTTTTGTACTTTTGTGCCCGGGTAAGTCCTATGCGACCAGCTCCTGCAGAACCCCCCCAGGGTCGGAAGGCAGCAAGGGTATGTGGTTGTAGCGGTGCGACATAGTCAGCTTACCCGTTTTAACGAAATGATGCCTCTTTAGCTCAGCTGGCCAGAGCACGTGATTTGTAATCTCGGGGTCGTTGGTTCGAATCCGACAAGAGGCTCGAATAAAAGAAACCTTCCAACTTGATGTTGGAAGGTTTCTTTTATTTTGGGATTTTGGGACGGACCTTCCGTGTCCTGAAAAGTGTGTATTTCCCGATTGATCCCCGGAATCCGCTGTTTTTGAGGTGTTGCCTGAAAACAGAAACTCCCGAAATTTATTGAATTTCAGGAGTTTACTTCGTTTTCTCGTCTTGAAAAGTGATCCAGCTGGGGTTTTATACCCAATTGTATTTCCTATATCTTCAATAAGTTACAAAAACACGTTTGCAAACTCCACCTATTTCGCAGCAGATAGATTTCTGTCGGTTGCTGCCGTTTACAACGCAAAGATAAGTTTTTATTAACTAATTGAAAAAATTACATAACTTTTTATAGAAAGAATATAGTAATACTCCAATAATCGAATATGACATACCGATAAGTCCACTTATAACTATAAAAACACTAATACCAGAATTATAATAACACATTATAAATAATACAATTATGACAAACAAAATACCAATACAAATACTTCTCCATAAATTCTTTCGATTCGCTTTTTCGTAATCCATTTTAGGAACTAATTTTATTGATTTATGTAAAAGGCCTAAATATATAGGACAATTTGAATCACTATAGGAATCTTCTACTAAGAAATTAAAAATAGCACTTTCTTTACGATTTAACACGGGTATCAAATATTCCCTACAAGAAAGCACATAAGCTATTTTGTTTTGTAAAAATTCAGGTTGAGGAAGTCCTACATTAGCCTGATTCTGAGTAAAACTATTATACTCATTCAAAACCTCATCAAAATAATCTTTAAATTTTGGTGTCCAAAACACAAATGTATTACTATTAGTAACAAATCCTTCATTACCTTGGAAACTCGCATTCTTTTCAACAGAAAAATTAATAACAAGATTTTCATAATCAACATTATTATTATTTTCTATCTCTACAGTAATAATTTTCAAATTGTTTATTTGTACATCTTTTAACTTGTTAGCTAAAGCACCTCCTAAGTTTTCAGACAATGTAGGTATCATCTTCTGAACTCTTACTGAATACTCAAGCGTCCCAAACTTATTTTTAAACTTTTCGATCAATA
>NZ_LARE01000215.1:0-310 GCF_000980245.1 Odoribacter sp. N15.MGS-14 | reverse complement strand
CCGCATGGAAGGGCCATCGCTCAACGGATAAAAGCTACCCTGGGGATAACAGGCTGATCTCCCCCAAGAGTCCACATCGACGGGGAGGTTTGGCACCTCGATGTCGGCTCATCACATCCTGGGGCTGTAGTAGGTCCCAAGGGTTGGGCTGTTCGCCCATTAAAGTGGTACGCGAGCTGGGTTCAGAACGTCGTGAGACAGTTCGGTCCCTATCCGTCGCAGGCGTAGGAAATTTGAGGAGACCTGTCCTTAGTACGAGAGGACCGGGATGGACGTACCGCTGGTGTACCAGTTGTTCTGCCAAGGGCAT
>NZ_LARE01000214.1:0-324 GCF_000980245.1 Odoribacter sp. N15.MGS-14 | reverse complement strand
CTCCACTTACACATCGTGCCTATCAACCTTGTAGTCTTCAAGGGGTCTTACTTGTTTAAAACAATGGGACATCTTATCTTTGGGTCGGCTTCACGCTTAGATGCTTTCAGCGTTTATCCGATCCGTACGTAGTTGCCCAGCTATGCTCCTGGCGGAACAACTGGTGCGCCAGAGGTACGTCCGTCCCGGTCCTCTCGTACTAGGGACAGCTCCCATCAAATATCCTGCGCCCACGACAGATAGGGACCGAACTGTCTCACGACGTTCTGAACCCAGCTCGCGTACCGCTTTAATTGGCGAACAGCCAAACCCTTGGGACCGAAT
>NZ_LARE01000042.1:0-27319 GCF_000980245.1 Odoribacter sp. N15.MGS-14 | reverse complement strand
ATCGTATCGTCTTTCTCCATAAGGGCATACTTTTGCAATGCCGTACGAACAACGTTAGCCACCGCACCTTTCTGACAATCACACAATTCCTGAGCCCCTTTCACATCTCCCCGACTCAGACTTTCCTTCACTTTCCGGATAAATTGCGATAAATTACCACGGCCCCGGGCTTTCCGTATAGCAAAGAAACGTTCTACACTCAGTACCAAGACAGTCAGTAATAAAGTTTGTATCACCGGCACAATCATCCCGCCTTTGTAAATCGTACCCATTAAATTTCCGGGTATAGGCTGATTATTCGGATCATTGTTCATAAAATTCGCCGGATTTCCCAACACATAATGGAAAATCGCCAGAGCCAATATAAAACAAGCAATTAAGACAAAACCTGCGGAGCCAACTCCTTTGAACGATATATTTTTTTTCATGACTTTTAGCTTAAAAATTATAGTATATACCTTCCCCACCTCAGAACGATCGTCCTGACTCAATTCTTTCACCTTATTATTATGAAAAATAAAAAAAGAATCCGAGGAATTCCGGGAATCATCGAAGAAAATCCGACGGAATAGTTTCCTCCCGTGCCGCTAAATAATCAATTTATGAAAATAAATATAGGCTCCCTGAACATAGCGTTCGGCCAATACACATTTATAACTTTCCGTGTAAAAAAACGATTTGACAGGAATCCGAAAGTTTTTAGAAATGATA
This sequence comes from Odoribacter sp. N15.MGS-14, assembly GCF_000980245.1. Taxonomy (NCBI): domain Bacteria; kingdom Pseudomonadati; phylum Bacteroidota; class Bacteroidia; order Bacteroidales; family Odoribacteraceae; genus Odoribacter; species Odoribacter sp. N15.MGS-14. The sequence goes on along the minus strand of NZ_LARE01000042.1, from coordinate 26,608 downwards.
AAAGCCAACCGAAAGAAATCACGGCAATAATCCCGTCCTTCGATTTTTATCGTCTCTACCCGGCAAATACTGGAGAAAGTATCCATCATTGCCGAATAAATATCCTGAGAAGAAGTAATCGATTGGTGGGTGATATTTACCGTCGCTGCCTGCCCCCCATCGAGCAACCGTTCAGCCACAGTATCTTTGCTGAATAATCCTATTCCCGGAAGCAGGAATAAAATCAGAATCAACAAATATTTCCCCCCTTGTTTCATATCGTAATATTTTACTCAAAATTAGAAAATATATTTTGGATAATAAAAATAAAAACCATCAAATTTTCGGAAAATTTTAATTTCTCCACAAAAATAAAATTCATATCATTTTAAGTTTATTTAAACTTATTTTCATTACAATTTTTTAGTATCCATCGTAAATTTACAGAATTAAATAATGGTTTGTAAAATATTACTATGGCTTATATCGACTATTATGGAGTGCTGGGTGTCAGCAAAACGGCATCTCAGGACGAGATCAAAAAGGCTTTTAAAAAACTGGCCCGGAAATACCATCCGGACTTAAACCCGAACGATCCGACAGCAAAACAAAAGTTTCAGGAGATCAACGAAGCGAACGAAGTACTGAGCGATCCTGAAAAACGGAAAAAATACGATGCTTACGGAGAAAACTGGAAACATGCAGATGAATTCGAAGCTCAAAAGCAACGTTATCAGCAACAAAGCCGAAGTGGCGGTGGCGGTTTCGGCGGTATGGGTGGTGGCTACTGGTCCTCTGCAGAGGGAGGAGGTTTCAGCGGTAACTTCAACGGAAACGAAGGTGAATTTTCCGATTTCTTCGAATCCCTATTCGGTCAACGCCGGGGAAGCAGCCGAAGAAGTTCGGCTGGATTCAAAGGGCAGGACTTCAATGCCGAATTGCATCTTTCTTTACGCGATGCCGCAGAGACCCACAAACAAATCCTGGAAGTCAACGGTAAAAAGATCCGGATCACCGTGCCGGCGGGAGTAGCCGACGGACAGACGATCAAACTGAACGGACAGGGAGGCCCGGGGATGAACGGTGGACCGGCAGGCGATTTGTATATCACTTTCGTTATCGGCGACGATCCGGTATATAAACGCGAAGGTGACAATCTGTATATGAATGTCCCGATCGACCTCTATACCGCTGTATTAGGCGGAGAACAGATTATCGAAACCTTGAACGGAAAAGTGAAGATGAAAATCAAGCCCGAAACACAAAATGGGACAAAGGTACGCCTGAGAGGAAAAGGGTTTCCCGTATATAAACAGGATGGACAGTTCGGGGATCTTTTTGTCACTTATGAAGTGAAGATACCGACTCATCTCACAGAGAAGCAGAAGGAATTATTCCGGGAATTACAAAACTCCTAACTTAAAGATCGTTCAACTATGGATACAGAATTAATTATTTTCAACGAATATTGCCAAAAGAGCCATACCGACCCGACTTTTATTATTTCGCTCGAAGAAGGAGGGTTGATCGAAATACGCACCGTCGACGGCGAACGGTATCTTCTCGCCTCCCAGCTCCGGGAACTGGAAAGATATAGCCACCTGTATTACGATCTCTCGATCAATATCGAAGGCATCGACGCCATTCATCATATGCTGGAACGCATGGAAAGGCTGCAACAGGAAGTGAGCTTCCTCCGCCGTCAGCTCCGCCGCTTCCAGACAAAGGATGATTTTTTTCAGGAAGAATATTGATGATAAAACTAATTTTATTCCTCACAAGTTACCTTTTTCTGAGAACAATGGAGAAATGGAACAATGAAAGAAAAGCAAACTTTAATTCTCCGTTTCTCCTAATTTATGGTAGGTATATTTCGTTACTCATTCGTCTCCGGTGATCGGAATTGGCGACCCGGTCTGACGGTATAAAGCCCGGAATCGAAATAGAAAGAAAAAAAATTCAACCTAGCATTATTTTTCCTAAAGCCTAAGGATTATGAAGGGAAAAAACTATTTTTGCTCACAGATCAAAATTAATGTAATTCATACACTTTAATCCGGGATTTCCTGACTAAAAACCAACTGATGAAAAGACATTTCATTTTATTCCATTTCATCTTGTCGACCGGCTTCGGCAGCTGGTCTGCCCAGGCACAAGGCCAATCCGATCATTTTGTTCTTCCTCCGGGAAAAGCTATTTATCAACCGAAAGAATTTGCAGGCCAGGATTGGTATTCCGACACTTCCCGCTACTCCTACCGGCGCATGTCCTGTACGGATAATCTGGCCATATTCTGGGAAAAAGGATTCGGGAACGATTTAGCTGCTCCTCCCGATTTAGAGGGACATCCGATGGCTGTGGATCTGGAAAATCTGAAATATCAACTGGAACGTTTTTACCTATTTTACCGCGACTCCCTGAAATTCGTCAAACCAGGATCGCAAAGTGAAAAATACCGGATGATGTCGATGATTCAATATTCTCTGGAAGGGACGGCCTATGGCGGCGATTACGACCAGGTGATCGGTGCTTTCTGGGCTACTCCGAACCGGCTACAGGACAAAAAATTAAATGCTGTGGCTCACGAACTGGGACACAGTTTTCAATTACAGTCGATCGCCGACGGAGAAGGTGTCGCCTGGGGAGGTAACGGGATTTTCGAAATGGGAGCTCAATGGATGCTCTGGCAGGTCAACCCCCACTGGATCGATGACGAGACCTATCACTGGGATGCTTTTAAAAAGAATACCCACAAAGCTTTTCTGCATACGGAGAACATTTACCGTTCGCCTTATATACTCGAATATTGGAGCGAAAGGCAAGGTTTACCATTTATCGGCGAATTATTCCGGCAAGGCAAGAAAGGCGAAGACCCGGTTATGACTTATAAGCGGATGCAAAATCTATCCCAGGAACAATTCAATGACGAAATGTTCGATGCTTATCAGCACCTGATCAATTTCGATTATAAACGGGTATTTTCCATCACCCGCCCATGGGCCAATTCTTTCCCGGATTTCAGGAGCTGTCTGGAAGAAAAAGAAGACGGCTGGTATCAGGTGAGGAAAGCCTGGTGTCCTGAAAATTACGGATTTAATGCGATCCACCTGCAAGTCCCGGCAGCCGGCACAACCGTACAAATCACCTTTGCGGGCCTAACCCCGGCCGGACAAGATTATAACATTCAATCACCGGAAAAAGCAGGCTGGCGTTATGGTTTCGTCGGAGTCACCGCAACAGGACAGACAATCCGGGGCAAAGTACACAAAAACCGTAAAGGAAAAGTCAGTTTCAAAACCCCCAAAGACCAACCTTTAAGCCATCTTTGGTTCGTCGTCATGGGAGCTCCTGCCGAACACCGGATGAACCCGGGATGGAATCCCCAAGGTCCTCAGCCAACCGATGCCCAATGGCCCTATAAAATAAAGGTAAAGGGAACGGAAATCCTTTGATAAATAAAACGGTGCCCGCAGTAAAACACAGGCACCGTTTCCTTTCCGGCTATCAGCTTCTCAATACCTACAATCCTTTCGCTTTTTCTCCAAGCAAATCCTGCACAACGACGTCCAATTCAGCCCCCCTTACCCCTCCGCATACGATCTTCCCTTCCGGGTCGAGCACGATACAATAGGGAACTCCACTCACCTGATATTCTATCGCAACCGGTCCTTTACGTCCTTTCTGATCACACAGCTGGTGCCATTGCATACCCTCCTCTTGTACCGCTTTTTTCCAATCTGTATCCCGCTCGTCGATCGACACACTGATCATATTGAAATCTTTGCCGCACACTTCATAAAGATGTCTCAAATGAGGTATTTCACCCCGGCAGGGACTACACCAGGAAGCCCAGAATTCAAGCATATTGTAAGCACCCGGTTTCATATATTCCGAAAGCGGCACATTTTCTCCTTTCAGATTTTTCAGAACGATATCATGATAAGTCCCCCCACGGGCCACACATCGCATCCGCTCTGCTGTCTTTTTTACATCTCCCATCATGGAGGCATTTTGCAGGGCAGGGGTAAAGCCGTTCATCAGCCCGTCGATCTCCTCCACCGTCATTTCCGACCGGGTTGAATTCAACAAATTATTCGCCAGTAATAAAGATACAACAGAATTGTTGTGAACTTTGATAAATTCCCCGGTAGCTTCGTTCAACCGGGCTTTGACACGATTCAGTTCCCGGACGATCTTCATGCCCTTTTCCGTATTGAAAATTCCATCCAGGGCCGGCACATGATATACTTTCAGGTATTCATTCCACAAAGCCGTTTTCCTTTCTGACAATTCCTGTACAGAGGTTTTATATGCCTGATACAGATCCTGTGTGGGAGAACCGGTCAGCGTAACGTTGTGTTCCTTATTTACCGGTTCCCAGTAATAGCTCGGCATACTGTCCATCTGACACTGGAATTCCATAGCCGTATTATCCGCAAAAAAACGATAAGCCTTTAATGTCTTTTTGCGCTGATTGGGTTCATCGGGAGTCATATCGACTACTAAACGGCAATATTTCGGATACTCGAAAGTCCTGGTTCCTTCCAGCTGGAATTTTTCATCTTTGATTACGGTAGAATCCAGCAATACGTCGGGATACGTATCGATATTATACAGTTTGACCACATACCCGTCCAGAGCTCCCGGTAATGAACCGTTTATCCGATATACCCGGGGTTGATGACAGGCCATACACAAGCCGGTCAAAACGATAAAATACAATAGTTTCATAGTTGTAATTTTTTATTTAACGGTTAATTTCTGACATTGTTTTGCGATCTGTTCCAGATCCAGCTGGTAATATTGCCGGTAATATTGTATGACCAGATCGTATTTTTCCTGCAAGCGGGACCATTTTTTCATATCCGCATCCCGTTCAGCCTTCTCTTCCGTCAGGATCCAGGCGACAAAAGAAGCCCAGTCTGCATAAGCATAATCACTGGTGGCAGAAGCCCCGAAAGGAGACACAAATCCGCATTTTTTTCCGATTTCCCGGTTATAATTATTCGAATAGTCCAGACAAACATCTTCATCTGTTTCATTTTCATAGTAATATAATCCTTTGGAGATTGCTCCAAAACGTTCCGGCAACGGAATACCTTTGTAAGTGGTATAAGACAAACCCCGGAAGAACTCATAAAAAATCCCCCATTTCCATCCTTTCAGGTTATCCGTAAACTTATCGTCGGTATCCTGGCTGTTATCCAGGTAGCCGTAATAGAGGATCCCCTGCATTTCTTCCGTCTTGGTATTGGAGAAAATTCTATTCCCATTCTCATCCTTGTATTTATTATTTCCGGGATTGATTTTTACCAAAACCTGCCGTCTGTAAAGTCCGCTACTTACCATCTCATCAGGCAGCAGGGCGAAGAAACCCATCAACAAGGTCAGGAATTTTTCAGCCACTGCTTCGTCTGCAGCCTGCATCGGAATCGCTTCCGGATTATTTGCCGTAATCCCATTCACCTGGGTATAACCAACCTCCGTTTTCAGGGCCTCCTCTCCACTCAGATTATAGTAAATATGTAAATCGTACTTCTGATAAAGGGCATAACACATTTTCTGCGCTTGGGAAGGACCGTCCAGGATGGCAGGCACAGGCCCTGTATACTCCCACATGGCTTCGGGGGTATCCTCTTTGGTACAGGCCATAGTCCCCCATATCAAACAACAGTAACAGATCATTTTATATAGACTCATTCGTTTCATAGCTCTATCATTTTAACGTGGATTACTACCGATTCCGGGATTCACACTCAGTTCCCTCTTCGGAATTTGCAATACATAGCGGGGATCATCTTTTTCCAGACGGGCCACCTGATTTTCATAGCCGATACGTTCCATAGCAGGCCGGGTTGTCCGTCTGAGATCGAACCAGCGGTGTCCTTCCAGACACAATTCACGGCGGCGTTCCGCTTCTATGAATACCAACAGGGAATTCTGATCGAAATCCGCAGCTTTCAGGTCTGTATAAGTCCCCTCCCGGAATTTTTCAACCCTCAGTCGGTTCAGATACTTTACAGCCTCCCCTATCCCGTTCTCTTTATGGGCATAAGCTTCTGCCAGAATCAGATACATTTCTTCAGTCCGGATCACCCGGGTATAACCACTGCCGGCATCCGGTCTCATTACACTGCTGATGTTCGGGATATATCTGTTTTTGGCATAGATCAATTTGGGTTTTCCCCTTAAAGAATAAGTCTGCATAAAGTAATAACGTCTCACATCGTCCGGCTCATCTTCATACTCAGCCGCCAGTTTTTTATTGACACTGAAGGTTGAAATAAAATGATACCATCCCAAGGCAGGCACAATCTCACTTATTCCATTTACAAACAACACATTATCATTATCTTTCGCCAAATAATCCTTTCCCCACACCGTCGAAGCATTCCAGCTGCTGACAAAGTTATTATCCATACTGAGGCGGAGTCCTGCCTCATACAGGTTGAATATCGCCGGATTTTCCCGGATGACCTGTTCAGCACACACAATGGCAGAATCCCATTGCTGCATATAGAGATACACCCTGGCCAGCAAGGCACGGGCCGACAAAGCATCGAATTTCAGTTTGGCAGGCTTGGAAACCGGATTAGCCTCCATCAGCCGGACTCCTTCTTTCAAATCTCCGACAATCAGGTCGTATACCTCTTTAACGCTGTTCCGGGTATATGCCTTATCTTCTGCCGCCGTACTCAGATTCAGCGGAATACCGGGATCTGTGGCACAAGTTTCCGGATCATAAGGTTTGGCATACAGGTTGACCAGATAGAAATGGGAATACGCTCTCAAAGCATAAGCCTCTCCCTTGATATTCTGACGGGTACGTTCCACATTCACCTCATTCAGTTCCATCCCGGCAGCCTGATCGATATTTTCCAATACCACATTGGCATAAAAGACACTTTGGTAGAATTTCTCGAAAGCGATATCCCCCCCGGGCATAGTTGTCTCGATATCTTTATTCCACATATAGGCAGCCACATACACATCTCCATAATCGTCCCCCTCCATAGAGTGGTCGGAAGCAATCAGATCCACATCGTCCGAAAGGATATCCAGGTAAGGAACCACCTGTTCTGTCAGATACCCGTAGTTCAGCAACTGATCGTAATCGTCTGTCGTATTGGGTTTCAATTTATTTTGGGGCACCTCTTCCAGGTAAGACTCACAACTGCCGGAAAAAATCCCTCCCAATACGACCAGCATATATAATAATCTCTTTTTCATATCTTTTGTGTATTAAAAGTTTACATTCAATCCCAAGGTAAAACTACGGGGTAAAGGCAGTGAACCGTAAGCCGTCGTTGTATAATTAATGGTCTCCGGATCATATCCTTTCATCCGTTTATCCGCCCAGACAAACAGATTTTGAGCCTGGAACTTCAGGGATATACCTCCCAGTTGACGGTCACCCAGAACAATCTTCTGTACCAACCGGCCGGGAAGCCTGTATTCCAGCATCACATTCCGCAGACGTAAGTAGTCTCCGGGCACTACAGTTTTCTGACTCTTATTGAATATCACTTTGGTGTAATGGCTGTCTCCGCCGGCATGTCCGGACAGGACCGGAATAATCTTCGTTGCTTCATCTCCCGGTTTTCTCCATCTGTCCATGATTTTCCGGTTGGCATTCTGGTCTGCCTTCGGTAAAGAATTATAGGCAAATTCCGGTAGACGGACCTTATTTTTCAGACCGAACGAAAATAAGAAAGACAGGGAAAAATCTTTATACCGGATGACGTTATTGAATCCGCCCGACAATATCGGATCCCGGGTTCCTTCGTATTTCAGGTTATAGATATTGTTGTAAACAGCCTCTTCGATCTCCGGATCGTCTTCGCTCAGGATATTGTTGTTTTCATCGTAGAACAAGGGTATACCGTTTTCATCCAGACGGGCAAAACGATACGAAAACATACCGTTTACAGGTTTGCCCAGAAAGACTTCACCCGGGGTATAGATACTCTTTACCAGACTTTCGGCCTGAGGGGTTATATTAGATTTTACGACCTTATTTTTTACATACCCCAGATTGACGGACGACAACCACGAAAATTGCTTTTTCCGGATAATATACCCCGATACGGACACATCTACTCCCTGGTTTTTCACATCCGCATAATTGACAAATTTATTGAGAAAACCCGTTACAGAAGAGACGTTCTTGGATGCAATCAGGTCTTTGCTATAATCCCGGTAGTAGTCCACATCCAGGGTCAGACGGTTATCGAACATGCCCAGTTCAAAACCGATATTGACCGAGGAAGTGGTTTCCCATTTCAGTTCCGGATTCGGGGCTTGTATAATTTCCATCTGCAACAATTGATTGACTTCGTTCGGAGGTAAAGCAGAAGCAACAATCTGCGGCGTACTCTCCTCCACGATATTTCCCCTTAAACCATAAGAAGCCCGGACGGCCAGGTTATTGACCAGTTCCGATCCCGACAGAAAATGCTCATTGCTGATGATCCATTTCCCGGAAACCGACCACAAAGGCAGATAACGGTACTTCGGATTAGAACCGAACAGATTCGAACCATCGAAACGGATATTCCCGTTGATCACATACCGGTCTTTATACATGGCCGACAGAACGGCGTAATAAGATATATAAGAACGTTCGGGTATATTCCGGGTCATTTTATTTCTGGCCAGATGACCGGTATTCTCTCCCAATGCAGGTTCGTAAAAAATATTGCCCCGGTCGTGCATATATCCCGAACCATTGCTGGTCAACCCCTTATACAGGGTGGTCCTGAACTCCTGTCCGAGCATGGCGTCGATAGAAAAATCTTCTGCCAGGTTTCCCTTATACTCCAGGCTGTTCCGGATCAGGGACGTTCTCTGTTCATAATTCGTTTCATTGTACACTCCTCCGAAAGGCAAAGAGGTCTTATCATATTCTTCCTGGGTATAGTCCCCGAAATCATACCCTCTGATTTCCGCCGCATAGGCACTTTTTTCCTTAGCGTAATCCGAACTGGAGGAATGCGAGGAGGCATAACTGAACAAACCGTTGTATTTTAATCCCTTATAAAGATTTACCGTCAGATTCAGGATCCCTTTCAGGTCGGTCTGGGAAGATTCCCGATGGGTATTTTCCTGTTCGTTCAGTATATTATAGAGATAATATCCTCCGAATGTCTTTTTATAAAAGAAGTAATCGCCGTTTTCATCATATACCGGAATCGTCCGTGAAGTCCGTACTGCATACTCGAACGGGTCGGCACTGGCATGGAAAGTTTCCCGGTCACGGCGCCCTGCCTGTAAAGTGGCAGACAGGCGTACTCCCCGGAACAGTTCTGCATTCAATTTGGCCAGTCCGTTGAAATTCTTATAATCCGTCTGTTTGTCGGCCCCTTGCTCCCCGTCATAACTCAGGGAAACGTAATAATCCGCTTTCTCCGAACCGCCGGAAACACTCAGGTTATGGGTCTGGGTATATGCATTCCGGTACAATAGTTTAAACCAGTCGGTATTCCGGGTTTCCGTCTTTTTCACTTCTTCCCTGAATTGTTGCAGGGTAAGGTTACCCAAGGCATACTGGCTCATCAGTCCTTCCATTCCTACCACTCCGTTGATATACAAACCATCGTCATAGCATTGTTGGGTCAGTTCCACTCTTTCCCGGGAGTCCATCAGGTCAAAATCCCGGTAAGCAGGACGCAGGCTGACAGCTGAAGTGTGTTGATAAGAGATATTGAATCCGTTCCGCTTTCCTTTCTTTGTCGTCACCACGATCACCCCATTGGCTGCCCTCGTCCCGTAAATCGCCGTTGCCGAAGCATCTTTCAGAACTGTGATACTCTCTATGTCGTTGGGACTCACTCCTCCGATAGCGGAGTTGAACATATTCATGACATCCGGGCTATTCAGCTCTGCGACTGTTATAGGCACGGAATTTTCCAGCATCACTCCGTCCAACACCCAGAGCGGATCGGCGTTACCGGCTATCGTTGCCGTTCCCCTGACCCGTATTTTGGGGGCAGCGCCGGGAGCTGCAGAAGTATTCACTACCGACAGGCCTGCCAATTGTCCCTGTAGCATATCTTCGATACTGGAAGCCCCTACCATATTCAGGTCTTCTGTTTTGATAGTCGAAACAGCACTGGTCAACTGCCTTTTCTCGATCTGCTGGTAACCGGTCACAACCACTTCTCCAATCTCTGTAACAGCATCTTTCAGAACTATATTCAACATTTCTTCTCCACGATACGGTATCTCACGCGTTTCCATTCCTACAAACGAAAATACCAGTACCAAATCGGGCAGATCCGCAACCTCCATCCAGAATTTTCCGGCATTATCCGTAGACACCCCGACCGTAGACCCCTGAATCACCACCGAAACGCCGGGCAAGGGTATTCCTTTCGTATCCTTTACCGTTCCCTGTATGACAATTTTCGGATTTTGCTGTTGTTTTACCGGACGGATGACAATCGTTTTATTCAAAAATTCATAGGAATAATCATCCTGCAAAACTTCCTTCAACAACTTACTCACCTCCATTTTACTGTCTGTCAGTTTAATTTTACGGGCAACATCCAGTTCATCGTCGCTATAGAAGATATCATATTTCAACTGTCTGTTGATGGCCGTAAAGATATCTTCCATTGTCAGTTCGTTCAGGTTCAGAGTAACAGTCCCTCTCTGGCCATAAACCGAAGCACTCACCTGAAATATGCCCAGAAAAAAGAAAAAAGTAATCAATTTCATAAGCAGCAACCATTTTTTTATTTTACCTGAACGGCAAAAACAATTCAAATCCTCATTTTTTTTCATAAATTTGTAGATTGAAGTTAATAATGGCCTGTAAATCAGCCTGGCTCAAGGATAGGTTTACAGACGTTATCGATTATCGGGGATGAGAGTCGCGACCTCTTATCCCTTTTAAATTTTACTCACAACGATTTGCTTTCCTTCTACTTTAAAACGGATACCGGTAGTCATTTCCAGAAAACGCAACACCTCGGTGACCGGGCTATGCTTGTTGATGGAACCCGTAAAACGCATTTGTTTTACCTCTTCGTCCTGATAAACCATCGTAAAATCGTACCAGCGTTCTAATTTTTTGACAATCTCTTCGAAAGTGTAAGCCTTGAAATAAAACTTTCCATCGACCCAGGAAGTATATAAACCCGCATCGACCGAAGCCACCTTCCTTTGGCCGGAACAGCGGTCTACGGTATATTGTTCCGAAGGCTTTAAAACAACCGTACGGCCTTGTTCCGCAATCCTGACACTTCCTTCCACCAGAGTGGTTTGCCAATAGTTGTCTTCGCGGTAAGTACTCACATTGAAACTGGTTCCCAACACCGTAATTTCTCCATTCTCAGTCGATACCTGAAAAGGAGCGGTTGTATCTCTGCACACTTTAAAAAAAGCTTCTCCGCAAAGCTGTACTTCCCGCTTACCGGCAGCAAACCGGACCGGGAAACGAATCGTCGTTTCGGAATTCAGCCATACCTGTGAACCGTCGGGCAGCCTCACCATATATTCACCCCCTTTCGGTACGATCAGCGTATTATACGCTGTAATCGTGGAATCTTCCGTACTCCCGGTTTCATATTTCAGCTCTCCCCCTGACGTATCGTTGGTAATCTTTACCCCTAATTCCTCGATATCCCGAATTTCTGTCTGAGTTCCCAGGATAATTCTTTCCCCACTCGCCAATATCAATTCTGCTTTCGAAACGCCCGGTAGAATAACATCCGTCAATTCTCCCGTAACCGGAAGTGCGGACTCCCTGTTATACGTTACCCACCCCCAGACAGAAAAAAATAAAACAGTCACAGCCGCAGCATATCTGCACCAGCCGGGTACGCGCCATCCACCGGCCGTCTGTTTCTCCACCCTCCGCCAGGCCCGGTCGATATCGTACTTCTGCTTCTCCGCAGCTTTCATACTCCTGCGGGAGACCATCATTACATCCAGCATCTGCTTCAGCTGCGGATCATCGTATCCGACCGCTTCTTCCTCCTCTTGTTTATCTCTTCTCCATAAACCAGAAAGCCGTTGCCATAAATCTTCTGAAAATGGTACACTCATGACCTTTATATCTTTAATTTTATATAAAGGCAACTAAGTTTAAAAAACGGGTGAGTGAAAAAGAAAAAAAGTTACTTCATCTCTTTATAAGTTGCACAAGCAATCAGTAACAACAGGTTCGAATTTTTAAGTACAGCGATTTTTTCCCGGATTTCACGATAAGCTTTGGAGATATGTGATTTCACTGTATTCACCGATATGCGGAGCTCCTCGGCTATCTCCAGGTATTTTTTTCCTTCCAGACAACTTTTCATAAACACAATACGGCATTGCTGGGGTAAAGATTGAAGGATATGCTGAATTTGTTCCAACTGGGTCTGTTCTTCTTCGGAATAACCGGATTTCAACAGATCGTCCCAATATTCGGACAGTAAACGGGAATGAGTCCGTTCGACAAGTTGATGTTTCAAAATATTCAATACCCGGTGTTTGACGGCAGAAAAAAGATACCCCCGGAAGGATTCCTGCAAACGGATCGTTTCCCGGTTGTTCCAGATATAGATAAATACATCCTGTACCGCATCCTCGGTTTCACTCTTTTCGTCCAGATAAGTCCAGGCATAATGGCACAAGTCTGTATAATACTTTTGAAACAACTGCTCAAAAGCACTCCGGTCACCCTTTCTGACCGCCCCAAAAAGTTGTAAATCTGGATCTATATTTCCGAAATCGTTCATCGGGGACAAATATAAAAAGTATCTCTTTACGATCAAAGAGATACTTTTATGACAAAAGGCTTCCCGCAATCTGTCAATCAGCGATCAATTTACGGTAACGCACCCGCTTGGGCTGGATATCGCCAAGCTGTGCACGTTTGTGTTCCTCGTATTCAGAATACGATCCTTCGTAAAAGACCACATTAGAATCTCCCTCGAAAGAAAGGATATGGGTACAGATACGATCCAGAAACCAACGGTCGTGTGAGACGACAACAGCACAACCGGCAAAGTTTTCCAAGCCTTCCTCGAGAGCCCGGAGGGTATTCACATCTATATCGTTAGTCGGCTCGTCGAGCAACAACACATTGGCATCGGCTTTCAGGGTAAGGGCCAGATGAAGGCGGTTTCTCTCCCCTCCGGACAACACTCCGCATTGCTTTTCCTGATCGGCTCCGGAAAAATTAAACCGGGAAAGATAAGCACGTGCATTAATCTCTCTTCCTCCGACCCGTATCGATTCCTGACCGCCTGAGATCACCTGATAAACCGTCTTTTTCGGGTCTATATCCTTGTGCGTCTGATCAGCGTATCCTATCCGCACGGTTTGCCCCACTTCAAATGTTCCTTTATCGATACTTTCCATCCCCAGTATCATTTTAAAGAGAGTTGTTTTTCCAGCCCCATTGGGACCGATAACTCCAACGATACCATTGGGAGGAAGGGTGAAATTCAGATCATCGAACAGCAACTTGGAGCCGAAAGCTTTCGCCACATGTTGTGCTTCTATCACTTTATTTCCTAAGCGGGGACCGTTCGGAATAAAAATTTCCAACTTGGTTTCCCGTTCTTTCTGATCTTCATTCAATAATGTCTCATAGGATTTCAACCGGGCTTTCCCCTTAGCCTGCCGGGCCTTGGGGGCCATATTGATCCATTCCAATTCATGTTCCAGTGTCTTGCGGCGCTTACTGGCCTGTTTTTCTTCCAGCGCCATTCGTTGGGTCTTTTGTTCCAACCAGGACGAATAGTTACCCTTCCATGGAATTCCTTCTCCCCGGTCAAGTTCCAGTATCCAGCCGGCCACATGATCCAGGAAATAACGGTCGTGAGTAATACAGATTACCGTTCCGGCATACTGTTGCAAATATTGTTCCAACCAATCGATCGATTCGGCATCCAAATGGTTGGTCGGTTCATCCAATAGCAATATGTCCGGTTGTTGAAGCAGCAAGCGGCACAAGGCAACCCGGCGCCGCTCTCCACCGGAAAGCGTATCCACCACCTGATCCTCGGGGGGACACCTCAGCGCATCCATGGCCCGCTCCAAACGACTGTCCAGATTCCAGGCATCCGTAGCGTCTATCTTATCCTGCAATTCTGCCTGACGATTGATAAGAGCATTCAATTTATCCGGATTTTCCAACACTTCCGGATCTCCGAACTTTTGATTGACCTCCTCAAATTCCTTCAAAGCGTCCACAATATCCTGTACCCCCTCCTGCACAATCTCCTTAACAGTTTTGCCGGATTCCAGCTTCGGATCTTGCTCCAGATACCCTACGGAATATCCCGGAGAAAAAACCACTTCACCCTGATAATCTTTCTCGATACCGGCAATAATTTTCAACAAAGTAGATTTTCCCGAACCGTTCAAACCGATAATACCGATTTTCGCTCCATAGAAAAAAGATAAATATATATTCTTCAACACTTGTTTTTGAGGAGGAAATGTCTTGCTGACCCCCACCATTGAAAAAATAATTTTTTTATCATCCGCCATAATTCATGTAATCTTAATTGTTTTCTGCCCAATCTCCGGCATCGGGTACAAAGATACAATTAAAACGGCGAATTAAATAGGTTTATAAAGTCTGTAAAGAAATTATAAACCTATATAGTCCGACACCCCCGTTCCTCTGGTTTATCTTGCCAGTAAAGGTTCTATTTTTTCCCTATCCGAGGGACGGGGAGCAAAAGCATTGATGATCCTGAAATTTTCATCGATCAACAAAAAACGGGGAATGGAAGTAATGTCCCAGGCATCGCCTACCACATAAGGATCGGCCAAAACTTCCTGAATATGAGCCGGCATACCGTCTTTCTTCAATTTCTTGACCCAAAGTTTTTCATTCTGGTCGATCGAAATACCGATAAACCGGATATCCGGATACTTTTCACTCAGTTTCTCGAACTCGGGTAATTGGAACAAACAAGGCAGACACCAGGTAGCCCAAAAGTCGACATACAACACCTTTCCCTTAAAATCGCTCAGCCGCATTTCTTTCCCGTCGATATCCTTAAAAGGAATATCCGGAGCCGGCCGGCCTTCCATCAATTTTGCCCGTTCTTGCAATTTTGCCTGAAAAGAATTACGTAACTCTTTATTCCGGATCTGACGGGAAAAATCGGTATACATCCGATAATCCTTAAGCATCAAGCCCTGATCCAACAATTCTGCATTTTTTAAAACCGTCATCCATTCCCTAAAAGCCGGAGAAAGAGCAAACTGAAACACCTGGGTCTCATGGCATTCCCGTAATATATTCCGTACATCGGAGATTTCAAGATAGCGATCGGAAGCACCGATCTTCTTTAACAAAGGTTCGGCCAGTGTCGCTACTTCCCGATAAAAGGCCTGTTTCTTTTCGAGTTTTACCTCAGGAGCATCATCGTAGTTACTCAATTGCCCCACAGAGAAATAATCCAGATAAGTCGCCAGCCGATAGGCTTCCAGCCGGATTTGTTCCAATTCCCGAAATTCCGGAGTCACTGCGGTCAAATGGGCTAAGGCGTCCAGGCTGGCATCTACAATACTGTCCACCTTATAGCGGTAAACCTCGAAACTCACTTTTTCTTTAGGAAGGCCGAATTCATTTAGCTCCCGTCCTATTTTAGCGATCTCCCAACCGCTCAGTTTCGCACTGTTGCGCAAATAGTTATTGGCTTCTATTCCTTTACCGTTAAAAGTGGTTTTCGTAGTATTCCGGTTGAAAATAATCTCCAGATCATCGCCCGGAGTCAAATACAAGGTATTATGTCCCACTTTATAATAGGCCGGTTGTTTTAATTTCAATTTTAAATCGAAACGGCCGTTGGAATCGAGTATAATTTCTATCGTCCTATCATGATAGACTTCTGCTGCGATCCCATCACTATTCATCGATACCCGGTCCAATCCGAATTGTTTCAGCGAACCGGATATCTTCACTACTCCGGCCTTTGCCGATAAAGAACAAGAAACCAGTAACAGTATAAGTAATTTTATGATTTTCATAGGATAAATATTAAATTATTCAACAGCCCTCCAGCTCATTTTTTTGATTTTCATAAGCCCTTCCCAACATGATTTTTCGTCCGCCTCGAGTTCTACCTTATCCGGATTCACTCCCTGGATATATTTTTGCAGTTTTCCTCCGGTTGTCGCATTGTAAGTCGCCACATACAGCGGATTCGCATTCGGTTCGATCGCAGTATCACAATACAGCATCGTAATCGGATCACCCATATCGAAAGTGTAATGCCGTTCATTGCCTTTATTGTAATCGTAAGCATGCAAAGTTGCACCTACGGCATAATACACCACTGTTCTCCGGGAAGAAAAGGCATAAAAATCGGCCTTATCGAAATCTACAGCCCCCGCACCGATCGTATAACAATTCAATTTCGTCGGTCCGGAACCGACTGCCCGGAATTTATAGAGATAATAGGCCCCGGCCGGATCTTTCAGGATAGCGAACGAATTACCGTTAGAGCTCCCGACATCCAGGGTATTTTCCCCATAAACCAGAGTCCGTCCCGTCGTTCCCTGGTTCCAGGGGAACGGATCTCCTGCCTGATCTTCCAGCAAATCGGAAACAGCGATACTGTTCTTCACTGTCAGAAAACGTCGATTCTCCACATCAAACCATAAAAAACCACCCGAATAGCTATTCAATGTATAGAACAGATAAGGAAAAGCTTTATAGTAGGTATTCTGATCCGAAGTCAAACAATTCACCGGATTATTATAATAATCCCCTCCCATCAATAACGTACTGGCATTGAAAATATATCCGTTATTACATACGACTGTGCGATAGTAGCTAGACCCGCCGTTCTTACCAGCCTTATCTTTCACCCGCGGAATAATATCTACCGGTACGAATTCCGTATCGAAGGTCTGATCCATAAACAATAATTTACCGAACACATCACTTTCCGAACCGGCAAAAGTTTTACGATCCATGGAATAAGCCTGGGACCCGGTCAATACCCATAATTTGATATAGTTACTGTTTCCGGCCGCTCCCGTATGAATAATATCCACCGGATTTTTCAGGACCGGCAGCCCGCTGTTTTTCAATAATTCTTTGTATAAAACCGTATCTTTCACCATCGACAACATCTGCACATCTACCTCTCCCTGAGCATTTTCACCGATCAGTAAGATACCTTTCGAATAAGCGGTTCCAACTTTCAATGTAGAAGTAGCCACCGTCACGACACCGGTCTGCCGGTCGGTCACCCTGAAATATAAGGTATAATCACGCGGAGCTAATTCAACCCGATAGTTCAATATCCGTTCCGTACCGATCAACTCTGTCGAATTATAGGGCACGTTAGCCCTCCATTCATAAGCAAAACGGGTGGTATCCCCGATATTTCCTTCCGTTACCGTCACTGTAGGGTCGATTTCCAGCACACTTTCCCGGTAAACCGTTTCATAAACCGACTCTAACCCCTCTATGTTCACCTCACAAATGTCGTGATAATCGTACGAGCCTTTATCATCATAGCATGCCGTCAGCCCTAATGCGAATACAATAATATATACTAATCTTTTCATAACTATTTCTGTTTAATCGTAATAACCCTCTTCCGGTACCCAGGGTACACCTACTTTCGATAACCAGGGACAACCGCTGAACCACATCAAACGCCCATCCTCTTCCAAAACCGGTTTTTTGTCATTGTAGCATTGGATCAGATAAGTGGACATAGATTTATATATCAGCATTTGCAATGCACTCGGCATCGTTTCAGTACTCATAAAATCATTATACGTCAAATTAAAACGCTCACAAATCAATTCCAACTTTTTTCGGCTGAAAGCGCCCCAATTCCCGGATTCATACCCTCCATTGTAGGGAGAAACGGCAGTACCGACCCAAATTTCAGGTTCTACCATAAAATCAGCAATACGCAAGGTATGTAATGAAGCATCGAAATGCTCATACACCGGCCCGGTCCGGTGTGAACCGATCAAGGCATCCCATTCCGGGAAAGCCAGAGAAAAATATTCGTTAGCCACCAATCTCAAGCCCAATCTCTGTTCTTTTTCCTGCAAGATATCGGTACGTATCAGGCGGACTTCCACCTCAGCGGCAGACTCACCGGCCTTGATCACACCTTCACGGGTCAAGGGCAGATAATCCACATTTTCCGTCAGATCGGTACTATCGGGATTGACTTCCACCAGAAAAATCCGGTCATACGTTTTCACCGGCCCGGTAGCCATCACCTTCACCGACAGCGTTGCGGTATCTCCCGGCAAACTGATAAAATTGACATCCGTATAAGGTTGGTAAGGCCAAGTTTTTTCATTGCCCCAGGAATCTCCCCATTGTACGGCAAAATAAACTCCTTCCAATCCTTCATAATCCATCAGGTCTTTTTCACAACCCGACAACATCAAAGGTAAAAACCATATATAATATAAAAATCTTTTCATAATCATTCATTTGAAATATCTGTACTACTGATTCGTTGATCGGTTTCGCTTTCCGGAAGCGGAACGACATATTTGGCCAGTTCCACGTTCTTCGTTCCTGTAGCCTGATTTCCATCGGGGATATTTACCATTTCCTGACGTTTATAGAAAAAGAACAGTTGCCCCTCACCCAACATTTCTTTTTTATATTCATTCGCCAGGATATTGATCCGGTTGTCTTCCGTCAGGGCAAGGCTGTTGCAGTTTCTGGCATTACGGAAAGTATTCAGATAAACGGAAGCTTCGTCCAGCTTACAACATTCAACCGCAATCAGATACATTTCGCTCATCCGGATCAGGGGGATCATATATTGCCGGCTGGCTGTCACATTATCCTGCTTTTCGAATTTGCGATGATAGAGTACCGAAGTTCCGTTTTTATTATAAGTAGACCAAACCGAATAACGGTAATCATTCTCATTATCGTATAAATCATCTCTCCGGGCAGTACCGGCTAAGGTGAGAATACTGGTCGACTCGAGTGTCGGAGCAAACAAATCCTCATGTAATTTTTCCCGGGAAGAATGATAGGTTCCGAACAATACTTCGGAATAGAATACCCGGTCGGGATTCGATGAAGTAGCTTCGCTATTCGTTACAAAAGGGAAAAATTCCGCTCCTTCAGCCTGTCCTTCGGCAATCACTTCTTTGGCCGTAGCCGCAGCTTTTTCCTTATCTCCTCCCCAAAGCTGAACCCGGGCCATCAAGCCCTTTGCTGCAAAATAATTCATCCGGAAACGCCTGTAATTCAAATCTGTATCGGAAAATTCCTCTTCCACAAAATAAGGATCCGTATCTTTCAGCAAACCGACGGCATTTTTCAGATCGTCGAGAATCAATCCGATGACTTCCGATCCGGACAGTAAAGGAGTAACCGTCTGATCCGAATTTGTCTGATAAGGAATACTTTCTTTATCCAATTCGGAGGTCAGGGGACCGAACAGACGCAACATATCAAAATGAAGCATTGCCCTTAAAGCCAAAGCCTCCCCTTTGATCGACCCCTTCCAGACAGGCGAAAGCCCGGCCTTATTTTCATCACATTTTTCGATAATCGTATTGCAACAGGCAATCACCGCATAGCATTTCTGCCACATATTATCGAACAAGGTCTTCTCATTATTTCCGGTATAAACCAAACCTCCATAGTTATAAAAAGCATGCGACGAAGAAGCAACATTGTAATATTGCCCCATCACATCCAAAGCGCCGGCAGTCAGGTTTCGGCCATACAATTCATTCGTATTCAATTCAATATACACCCCGTTCAATGCCTTCACAAATCCCTCCCGGTCATTGAAAAGCATCTCCTCCGACAAACGATCCGAAGGCGTCACATTCAGCCATGACTCACAGGAATAGAAGGATAGCAGAAGTAAAGCCAGACCACATTTTATGATGAAATTCAACTTTTTCATTTTCATTCGTTTTAATTTAAAATCTTAATCCCAAAGACATGGATACCGAACGGGCGAAGGGATAATCGATACCCCGTTCATTTTTCACGGTTGAAATCCGGAAAATATCGTTCATATAAGCTCTTACCGTCAATGATGAAGCGCCGATCGATTTCAGCCATTTTCCCTGGCTCTCGTACCCCACCGATATAGACTCTCCTGAAAAGACGTTGTTGTCGGCGACAAACCGGGAAGACATCGGCGTATCGGCTGTCGTTGAAATCGCCCGGAATTTAGCATTATCGCCCGGTTCTTTCCAACGATCGTACAAAGCCCGCTTATCCTGATTATAGTGGACATCACTGAACGAAATATTTTCTACCTTATTGTACAAGGTCTCCATAAAGATCTGCCCACCCAACCGGTAACGGAAATTGGCAGAAGCCGAAAAACCTTTATAGTAAAAAGACATGCCGACAACCCCTTCCAGTTTCGGATCACTATTTCCTACGACCACCTCATCCTCGACATTATAAGCAAAACTCTGGGTACCGTCTTTATGCAAAAAGATCTCACGTCCCGTAGCCGCATCTATTCCGGCAGAGCGGACAGCCCATAAATCCGAAGGACTTCCGCCGTCGTAATACCGCAACATATTCTTGGTTTTATTTTCATCATTGAACCGGGATAAATAGGCACTGACATTTCGGTATTCCGAAGTCAGATGCCGCAAGGTCGCATTTACCTGCCAAAGCAGGTGTTCTTTTTTCAATAAAGCATAATTCAACACAACCGTATATCCTTTCGTCACCTGTCCGCCGACATTAGCCGGAACGGAGGTACCTCCCGTAGACGAAGGAACTCCGGTATAAACCAACAACGGATCGGTTTTCTTTGAAAAATAATCGAAATTCACCCGCAAACGGTTATTAAACACCACTAAATCCAAACCGATATTCCGGTCCAGCGTTTTTTGCCACTCCAGGTCCGGATTTCCGAAATTATTGATGATAGCGCTGACTCCCCAAGGATTGGTGTGATGATTATTATAGGTATAAATTTTCATCGCAATATAAGCATCGAAGTTCTGGTTTCCGGGATTTCCGACCGAAGCCCTCAGTTTCAGCATATCCAGCCAACCGGCCCCTTCCAGAAAATGTTCGTTGTGGATATTCCATCCAAGTCCCACCGACCAGGTATTGGTAAAAAGTTTGTTCACCCCGAAAATGGAAGCCCCGTCTGCCCGCCAGTTGGCATCCAGCAAATAACGGTTGTCATAAGCATAACCGAGATTCACATAATAGCTGGCCGTCCTTTTCTTAACATCCTGATATACTTTTTTATCTGGATTATATTCCTGAGCAAAAGAAGGGTTGGAAAATTCATCGTCGATAAATCCCCGCATGGTATATCCGTTCAGATTCGAAGTCGACTGGGTAAAACGCATTCCGGCCACCGCATTTACCATATGCCGTTCTGCCAGTAATTTTCCGTAGGTAACACTCAAATCACCGTCATAACCGAAAACATGTTTTTCCGATTCCGTATAGGCTCCTTTCTCATTATCTTCCTTACCCACAAATTCCGAATTGAAAGGCGAAGAAAATTTCTCTGCCTGCTCGTTGGATTTATTCACCCCTATCCTCGCCCGGATCCTCAATTCGTCTATTACCCGCCAATCGGCTTCAAAGTTGTTGGTTATCCCTAAAGTATGGGTACGATCGAAATTTGTATTAGACAAATCGTAAAACGGTCCGTATACATTTTCGTATACTATTCTATAAGTATTCGGATCGATATAAGAAAAAGACTCCAGCACTTTTACAGGTTCTCCGTTTTCATCCGTTTTCCGGTAATACGGATTGGTACGTGCAAACTCCTTAAAAGAAACACTCTCCCGTTCCGCTTTGGTATAATCCACATTCAAAGAATTGGTAAAAGCTACGCGGCCTTTCCGGTAAATGAGCCGGACATTTCCATTCAATACATCCCGGTCCGATCCCTTCATCACTCCCTGGGTTTTTCCGTAACTCACCCCGACACCATAACGCATCACTCCGTCGCCACCTTCCAGAAACAAATTGTGTTTGTGTGTCGTAGCAAAACGCAGGGGCTCGTTCATCCAGTAGGTATCCACCCCTCTCCGCACTTCCTGCAAACGCATATTATATTTTCTTTCCTGCTCGACACTTCCCAAATACCCGTCCGGTCCCCAGCTTTGATAAAGTCCGGAAAGCAATTCGAACTGCAATTTTTCCTCGGCATTCATCAAATTATAATCCGACAGATCGGCAAAAGTAAAATTCAGGTTACCGGTATAATTCAATCTCAGCTGCCCGGCTTCGGGAGCCTTCGTTTCTACCACCACGACTCCATTGGCCGCTTTCGATCCATATATAGCGGTAGCGGCCGCGTCTTTCAGCACGGTAATACTCTGCACCCGGTCCATACTCAAATCACTGATCGTCGCCAGAGTCGACTCGAAACCGTCGAGGATAAATAACGGTTGGTTGGGATCGGTATTATATTCTTCGGTCAAACCGATTACACTGGTTTTCCCCCGGATTTCGATATTGGGCAAATGGTTGGGGTCCGAACCGAAGTCATTGTTTTCAATAATGGCAAACGAAGGATCGAGTGTCTTCAGACTTTCGAGTACATTCGAGTTACCGATCATCTTCAGTTCTTTATTGGTAAATGTAGCCGACGAACCGGTAAAGCTTTCTTTTTTCCGGGTGAAAATACCGGTCACCACGACTTCGTCCATCTCGGCCACTTCTGTAACCAAGGTGATATTCAATTCTTTTTCTCCTTTCCATCTCACCGCTTTCTTTTCCATACCGATAAACGAATATACCAATGTCAATTCCTTCATCTCAGGCACAGATAAGACATATTTTCCGTCAGTATCGGTCACCGTACCCAGCGAAGTACCCTGAATCTGTACCGTTACTCCCGGTAGCAAACTGCCTTTTTCATCCGTCACCTTACCGACAATTTTCACTTCCTGAGTTTGTTTCTGCGGTACACTTTTCTGTTCCCGGATAATCACCAGATCATCTTCGATCAGGAAAACAAAGGGACTTCCTTTCAAACAATCTTCCAAAACTTCTTCGAGGCCCACCCCTTTCAAATCCACCGAAACCGGTTGGAATTGTTTCACTGCATCACTGTCATATACAAACTTATATTCGCTCACTTGCCTCAAATATTGAAACACATCCGCCAAAGAGGCTTTTTTCATCGAAATGTCGAATTTTTTTTGTTGTGAATAGACTGCAGCCTGTAAATTCAGCGAACACACGAGTAGAATCAACACCGTCTTCATCATAATCAACATACGGGGTAATTTCGTGAGTACGAAACTACCGTTCCTTAAATTTTTTTTCATACATTTGTAAATAAAGTTAATAATACACTCTACTCCCCACGAAGGAGTATCGATATGTTAATGTAAAGCAGTACATGTGCCCGCATGTATTGCTTTTTTAATATATCCTACTGTTCGATAACCACCGTTTTTCCGCTTACCCGAAACCGTGCCCGCCCGGTCTTTTCAAGCTTCGATAAAATGGTTGCGATATTTTCATACCGCTGAATATCCAAAGAAAAATGGGCTTCCTTCAAATCCGGTTTGGCGAAAAAGAATTCCACATCATACCACCGGGCCAGTTTGGTCATAATTTCCTCAAGCGATGCCTCGGTAAAATGGAATAGTCCGTTAGTCCAGCCGATATAATCTTCCGCCACCACCTGTTTCAGAGTAAACCGGCCTGCTTCCACCGCCAATTGCTGATCCGGCTGTAATACCTGAGTTTTATCCCCGACAGCTACTTCTACTTTACCCCTGACCAGCGTAGTCGTTACCCGGGAATCCTCCGGATAAGCTTCCATATTGAAAAGGGTTCCTAATACTTTTACCGCCAAATCAGCCGTTCTCACGACAAAAGGCTGTTCCTCCTTCCGGGCTACATCGAAACAAATTTCTCCCTCCATTTTCACCTCCCGCAGCTCCCCCGTAAAACGGACGGGATAAGTCAGGCGAGACTCCGAATTCAACCACACCCGCGTTCCGTCGGCCAAAACTAATTCGTATTCTCCTCCACGCGGTACAACAATCGTATTCCATTCCGCTTTTTCTTCCCGATCCTCCTTCCCGGCATCGTATTTCACCATTTTTCCGGTCGTTACAATCGTAGTTCCTCCCGCAACAGCAATCGTTTGGCTCGAAGAGTCGCCTATACTCACCTGCTCCCCGTTCCCTAAAATCAATGTCGCCCTAAAACCTTTCGTCCCCCCTGATGTTCCGGCAACCACCGGTTCGGCAACAGGCTCTCTCATCCATAAAAATGTTATACCCAAACAAATAACCACACAGGCAGCTGCAACTGTCGCCCACCAGTTGAGCACTCGCTTTTTCCGGAACAGTTTTTGTTCAAATCCTTCCCATTCTTGCTTTAGCTCCAAATAATCCGGATAATCAATATCCCGAAGCAATCTTTCCCGGATTTCCATATACTCCCTTGCATGCTTTTCAGAAGAGTTTTTCCACACCTCCAAATCCTCCGCCTCACGTCCAGAAAGTACTTCGATCAATTCGCATGCAATCAACCGGGCAATTTCATATCGTTTTTCTAATTCTTGCATTGCTTCAATCAATTATCCAATATTCAATTTTTTTTCTCATTCTTTATAATTATAACGATCCAATTAAAAAAACGGGTGAGTAGAAAATCCAAAAACCGGATTGAAAAACAAAAAAAATCTAACGAATCTCAAAAAAACAATCAAAGATGTATATTTGCAAAAACGTTTATTTGTTTTATCCGTTTCAATTTTTAAACGAACGTTTTTCACAGGATGTTGACCAATAGCCAAGGATTTAAAAGATTTTTCGAGCTCTATTTCGAACCCGTATACCGTTTTGTCCGGAAATATACGGAAGAAGATGCTATTGCCCGGGATATTACACAAGATACATTTATCCGGCTTTATGAGCGCAGGAGGGATTTCGACGTGCCTGAAAAAGCAAAATCTTTTATCTATATCACTGCCCGGAATCTCTGTCTGGATCACCTTAAACATCAGAAAATAAAACAACAATACCAACAGACACAATCGGTATCAGAGGCCGAAGACCCGGATTTTTTACATGAAATCACCTATCAGGAAACTTTGCGGATTCTCCACCAAGCTATCGATACTCTTCCCCCTCAAACCCGAAAAATCATTTTATTGGGTCTGAACGGAAAAAACAACAACGAAATTGCCGAAGCCCTGAACATTTCGGTCAACACGGTAAAATCCCTGAAAAAAAGTGCCTACACCAGTTTGAGGGGGCAACTGAAAGATCCCATGCTCTTCCTGCTTTTCTTATTAATCGATAGTTAATCAGCAATCACAACGTATATATAATAATTGATACTGATTTTTAAAATCAACACCTAAAGCATATATCTGATTTTCTCCATCTCCGCAAAGACCATATATCTCATAATCTTTGGGAAAGTCATAGCGATATCGGGGACGTCCTTCCCAGGTCCAGAATAATAAATAGCGTTGCCCGTTATTTTGATAGAGAGTAATGATGTATTTTTCTGAATCTATTGACAATCCCGGGAAAAAATTAAAAACCAACTGCCTCTCCAGATTGAGTTGGTCTTGAAAGGTAAGCAAAGTGTGAGGAATCGAAATTCTTTTTACGGGTTTTATCGTAAAGCGATCTACATCTATCAAATCGAACAATTGATAATATTTTCTGAAAACTGCAAATCTGTTTCTGTTCTTTTGCTTGATAATAAACGCGTCATTCCAATAGTCGGGAGAGAGTAAAGTCATTTCCTTTTCTGTAGGAGGATAACAGGAAGTTGAAGGATAAAAAGCCTGATGAGACTGTTCATATACACCATATCGTGTTTTTTTTGTCGTAGTCTGACCGAAAAAATAAGTTGCTGTTTCATCTGTCGGATAAACACTAACAAAATAATAGTCGTCTAACCAGTTAAAAGAATCCTTGTTTCTGATACGAAAAGAATAAGTCGCGACCTCTTTGATCGTATCGCGAATAAGTATATCCGTCCTGCATTTCCTGGCCAATTGAATACTTGTAACCATACTATCATTCAGTTTGTATAACAAATGGGCACCATCGACATTCTTATATTGGGAAAGTATCTTTCCGGGAATATGATAGGTATGAAGAACTGTCCCACGCATTGCATGACACCTGTCCCATACAACATAATCTTTAAGCATAACCATTGAAACCGTATTACTCAAGATATCGATATCTGTCGTATATACAGGCAATAATTCCAAAGTACCTTTATCGCTGAACTGACTTAAAAACGGATTAGAAAAAGAACAACCAGTCAATACTAACACCGGAATCATAATGTATCTAAATATCATTTTCCGCTCGATCGATTTCATTTTTATACAGGGTAGCTATTTTATTTGAAATAATAGGGTTACCTATTACTACAATTTTTCCGTTAGGATCGATTAAAAATGTGTTCAACAATTTATTATCTGGCAATTTATTCATTTTTATATAATGATTTTCAGGATCATATATAATGGGCTGTGTAAAATGAATGGATCTTTCATTCATGATTTCAAAAGATGAATATATCTCAGCATAAATAAAACACAGAAACCTTACCTTATCCGGTGGGAATTGTGATAAAAGTTGTTTCCATTTTATAAGATCTTCAACGCAAGCATAACAATCCCCATAAATATAAGTTGTGATTCTATAAATTGAATCATTC
>NZ_LARE01000041.1:0-27766 GCF_000980245.1 Odoribacter sp. N15.MGS-14 | reverse complement strand
AACGGCTCTTTTCATCTGGATGACTGTATTGCCAATGCCTATATTTTCGGGGATGGAAATACAGTGGTAACTCAGGGGAATACCGTCAATACCATACAGGACAAATGGCCGGATGAATATCTGGGACTATTGGCTTGCGGGGTACGCATTGGGCAATGGGGCCGTCATGTCCATTTTTTGGAAACGCATATTATCGGAGATCCGACTTATCATTTTGCAAATACGGTAGATCCTGCTTTAGATATGAACCGGGCAATAGTTGTAAGCAAAAAGGACAATGCCATGTGGTATAAGCTGTTGAACTATCCGAATGCAGATGTGCAATGTATGGCTTTACGGAAGTTGTATGAAAATCATGCTCCCGGATTGCCTGAGTTACTGCAAAAGACTTATGAAGCTTCCTTGTTCGGAGTAGTTCGTATGGAGTGTATGAAGTTGTTGTATCAGATGAATAGTCCGGAACTGGTGGATGTTTTGAAACTTGCAGTATGTGATAGTTATGAATTGGTCCGGCGTTTTGCCGTTCAGTATATCGGGAATTTGGGAACTGATGAATTGATACCTGCTCTGGTTTATGCCTTATTGAATGAAAACATGTCCGCTCGTGTAAATTACCAGGCAAGGGACGCAATCATGCTGATGGATATGGATAAACTGACCGCAGAAATAAAACGGCAGGCCGGGGCAAGTGGACATTGGGTAAATAAAGAGGAAGTGGTACAGCAACTCCTGAGTCTGGTACAAAGGAACCAGAATTCTTGGCAGAGTGCAGCCGGTGTCATTAGTGATCTTACTTCTTCTGCCAAGGATAAAAGTTTTGATATAGTCCGTCAACGGAATCACCCTGCAGTCGGAGCCGCAGAACTGTTGATTGCTTTTGTTTTGGATAGCTCCCGCGATATGCAGCTTAGGATTACAACAGTGGAGACATTAAGCTGGTATACGCATTCTGTAAAACGACCGGAAATTATTGCCGCTTGTGAGCAGCTTATCCGGGCCAATGAAAATCTGCAGTTGGTCAATGAAGCTATTAAGACAAAGAATCGGTTGAAGTAAACGCTGTCAGGTTTTAAACAGTGACCGTACTCGCTATTCGTTTGAGTGCGGTCACTAATATTTATTATTTCTTTTTGGGTTTTTGTTTGAGTTGAGCGGGGCGCATGGACAATTCCTGAGCTCCGTATTTGGGTTTGTTTTTCAGACAATCGGGTAGTTGTTGCTGAATTTCTGGATGGGTATTCAGATAGTGTTCCAATTGGCTGAGGTAATCGAAGTAGGTGATGGCTTCGTCCCGGTCGGGCATGTTGTAAGCCATATACCGCGAATATTCCAGGCATTTTTCTTTCCAGAATTCCGGATAATCTTTATAAGTGGCTGAACGGGTCATAAAGCGAAAATACATACAAAGTTCTTCACGGAAAGCACCGGGATCAGCTACCATTTGGTCGATGAGCCGGGCAGCTTCTTCGTATTTTTCGGCACTAATCAGTCGGTCGGCTTCGTTTTTCCGGGTAAGGAATGTTTTTCCTTCGAAATCGGGTAGGGCTGCCAATTCGGCGGTATCCGGGCAGTAGTTACATTCTTTGAATAATTTACTGTCTACTGCCTGGGTTCCGTGAATTTTGCGGTATTTGTCGATATCGGAACAAAGCATTTTAAACAGTTTGTTGTCCCGTCCGTGGATGGATTTCACGAATAAGGCCCATACTTTCGGATTTTCCAGTGAATAACCCGGCTTCGTGATCAGTTGTTCGGCACATTTTTCGCTTTCTGTCCGGTTATAGCGGGAGGCTGCATAATAAGCGTAATCAAGTAGGAATTCCGGTTTGGTATTGCCTGCTTTCTGTTGTTCCATCAGATAGACAGAGGTCTTTTTCGGATCCAGGGCCGAAGCTCCGGTGAAAAGGAAAGTTTCCCGGTCTTGATTACTACCGGAGATATGGATTGCTTTTTCGGTTTTGGGATTTACAAAAACAAAGGTGGGGAAGGAAGCTACTTCGTATTTTTTGGCTAATTCGACTCCTTCGCCTGTTTCTGCATCAATCTTCAGGCATACAAAATGATCGTTGTAAAAATTACCTACACTTCCTAAGGTGAAGATGTTTTCAGCCATATTCAGGCAGGGGCCGCACCATTGGGTATAGAAATCGATAAAAATCGGTTTTTTCTCTTTTTTCGCCATAGCCTTGGCTTCTTCCCAGCTGCAATGCCGGAATCGGATACCTTCTTGGGCAACTGCCTGGAAGGCGATAAAGAGACTGAACAGGAAAATTAATTTTTTCATTTTACTTCAGAGTTACAAAAATTATCGCAGTTAAAGGGGTTACAACGGTTTAGTCGTTCCTTTTAACCGTTGTAACCTTTAAAACTTTTTATCTCTCGTACTGCGGCATTCCCGGATTGTAATTCAAAATCATTTGATTAATCGGGAAGATGTACCGATTGTCGTTCGGTGCAAGGGTAAAGGTCTCACCGTCTGCTGTATGGGTGATGTTTTTTTGGAATTTGTCTTCATAATTGAGACGTTTCAGGTCTATCAGGCGGTGGAAACCCGTGAAGGCAAATTCCCGGCGACGTTCGTCCAATACGATGCGGAGCGCTTCGTCCTTGTCGGTTGCTGTCAGGGCTACGTTGTTTTTGATGCGGTTGTCACGCAGTTTGTTCACATAGCTCATTGCATTGTCTTTGGAGCCGACGCGGGCTTCGCATTCTGCGGCAATCAGCATGTTTTCGACAGTGGAGAAACCTACGTTCTGATAAGCATATAGAATATAGCAAGTCTCCCCGTAAAAATAATCGGTACGTCCCATGTTGACGGTATCGTCGGCATAAAACAAAGCACGGCGCTGGTCTGTCGCTCCTGCAGGCAGGTTACGCTCAAATGTTGCAAGAAAATCCTTGCTGACCGGAATGGTTACACGTCCGCTTTGCAGACGGACAAATACGGCTTCCGGATTGTCATCCTTTTCGAGCATTGGTGTACCATCGGGCAAGACGATACGTCCCCAGGTAGTTTTATCCTTTGTCTGATAAGGGCACAAATCTTGCAATTTGTCGTTCAGTTTCAGTGCCTCTTTTGCTTCGGTGAGAGCATCGTCATAACGTCCCATGTAGAGATACAGGCGGGCATAAAAAGAGTGAAGGCTGCCTAAATAGGGATGGAATAAGTTAATGGGGACTTCTTTCAGGCTTTTAGAAGCTTCTTTTAAGTCATCCTCTATTTGTTTGTATACTTCGGCAACAGTGGCACGGGTGTATGTTTGATCTACAAGATCCTTTGTGATCAAAGGAATGCCATAATCGGTTGCTGCCGTTTCTTTGTGATAATGGCGGGCGTAGATGTTGACCAATGCCAGGTATTCGAAAGCACGCTGGTAGAGCGCTTCGGCGCGCAGGCGATGTTTTTCTGCATCGGTGGCATCGGTAGAGGAAAGCACGTTGTTGATAATAGTGTTGAATGTGTAAATACGCTCATAAGCGGCATTCCACAAGTTGTCATCTGACCCCGGCGTGTAAATCTGTCCGCCTTTGAATGAGTAGAGATTGCGCTCGTGGTCATCTTGGTTTGCATACGCCAGGTCGGCAGCAGAAACGGTATCGTCCAATAAATGCACGTCATCTGTCAGATAAAATGCATCTGTGCTCATGCAGCTATTGAGAGACTGACTGGCCAACAATTTCACATAGTCTTCAAAAGCTTCGGGAATCGCATATCCTTTCGGTTTGTTTCCCAAAAAATGGTCGCATCCTTGACTTACTATCAGTAGGGTGCAGAGTATCGGATAAATGTATTTTCTCATTATTGTTCTCATTTTAGAAATTAACTGATAAACCGAATGTCACATTTGCCGGGAGGTGAGAGCCGCGTGAGGGTGAAAGGCTGCTGCCGTTCCATACTTCGGGGTCTAAGTTGTCCCTATTGGCGGCCCAGTACCAAAGGTTCTGTACCTGTACATTCAGGCGGATACCTTGAATCATGTATTTTTTCAACAAATGTGGGGGAATGGTATAACCAAGAGTCACATCGCGCAATTTGATGTAGTCGCCTTTCTGTACATGTTTGTCGGCTGCACTCCAAAGGTCTTTTGCTTTCATGGCTGCCTGGTTTTGGAAAGCAAAAGCCGGGTTGATGTCCGGATTGTTGTTATCCTCTGCGCTTTTCCAGTAATTCATCAGGTCGCGGTCGGCATTGGAGGTGCGGTAAATAGGATGCTGTGCAATCAACATGCCTGCTTTTACATCGCGCATTACATGACCGCCGGCATAGATAAACATGAAGGAAAGATCAAAACCTTTATAACTTAAACGGTTAGTAAATGATGCATTGAAACGTGGCTCGTAAGTACCCGAGTAAACTAAATCTTCCTTGGTCAAAAGGTCGGCAGATTTTACAATTTCTCCATTCTTGTTATAGGCGGTTGGAATACCGTTTTCATCCAAACCAGCATAACGAACGCTGAACATGGAATTCATGGCATAATTTTTACGGGTGTTCAGTTTGCTATAGTAACTGTAAGCCGATTCATCAGAAGTCTCGACTTCAAGCACTTTATTTTTGTTGTATCCGAATATGAAGTTAGAAGTCCATGAGAATTCATTCGTTTTGATATTCTCACTGTTCAATACGATTTCTACACCTCGGTTGTACAAACTGGCAAAGTTCATCAACATGGAACTCCATCCCAGGGTCGGATCGGTGGAGAAGTCTCCCAAAAGATCACTACTCTTTTTGTTATAGAATTCGACAGAGCCGTTCAAACGGTTTTGGAATAAATTGAAATCTACTGCGATGTTGGTTACTTGGGTCTTTTCCCAACGCAATGACGGGTTTGCCGGACTTTTGATATAGAATGCGCTTTCATTGGTATAGTAGTTGTTCCTGTCTGCTGCGGCAATCAGGTAAGGACCGTTCTTTTTAGAAACGTTACCGTTGATACCGTAAGTGGCACGAAGCACAAGACGATCTAACCAATTGGTTTTGTTTTGAAACAGAACATAGTGGGCACCTACAGACCATAAAGGTTTATACTGATATTTGGGGTCTGTACCGAAAAGGTTTGATTGGTCAATACGGATACTTCCATTCACGGTCAGACGGTTGTCTAAAGTATAGGATGCATTTCCATAAAATGATACATAACGGTTGTCCACATGCGAGAAACCCGGAGTCTTGTTGTTGAATGAGAATGTTCCGTATATACTTTGAGTGCCCCGAAGCATTTGATTCAAGTCAAGCGCGTTGATTTCGCTGTACACCAATGTCTGATCATCGTATCCCAAACGGTAGAAACCGTTTTGAGAGGTAACGACTTTCCGCCGTTCTGCGCCGACAAGCACTTGTAAGTCATGACGCTCGGAAAAGGTGTTGTTATAGTTCACTTGGGCACGCATCGTGTAGGAATTATTGTCCGTATTGGTCTGCACAATCTGTCCTCCGACAGGGATGTTGTATTTTAACGTACCGTTTGGATTTAATACGGCAGCATCGTTAATCATAGTTTTTACATCCAAAGCATTTTTCGTGTCATATTGCTTCGTGAATCCGGTGGTATTTTCCGTCTGGTAACGCAATTCGAGGTTCAGCCCGTCAATAATCTTGAATTTGGCTCCGAAATTCAAGTTCAGGTAACGGCTTTTTGCCGTATAGTGGCGAGATGCCATTTCATTGACCGGAATATAGGTCTCGTCCATCAACCCGATACTTTTCAAACGGTCGATTTCTGCCTGTGATTTGGTATTGTACATCTGGAGCGGATTGCCTTCGTCGTCACGCAACATATAATAGGAAGAGGTACCCGCATTCAACAAGTTCATACCCAACACGCCATTGTCGTAATCTTCGGACTTATTGCTGCCGATGATGCCTGCATCCAAAGTAAACCACTTAAAGAGATTAAACGTATTTTTGATATTAAAACCTATACGTTTCGTTTTCTGTTCTCGTTCGTATGGAGCGGTTCCGGTGTAGTTTATAGAAAAATTGTATTTGTAGATGTCCGAACCACCATTAAATGAAAGGTTGTGTTGGTGCGTGATAGCCCTTTTACGAAGGAATTCATCAATCACTTGGTTGTACCTGTCATGTGTACGGTAGGGTTTCAATTTCGTTTCAAGTTCCGATTCGCTTAATTTGCCGTCTCTCCAATCCAGCAATAACAATTGCACATCGTTTTGGAAACGGTTGGCATCATAACGATTTACATTCGGGAAAGTTTGAATCAACATTTTTTGGAAGTCCACCAATTCCGAACTGGACATTTTGTTTGCATAATCCCTATCGGGGAGGCCTTGCAATTTGATACTTCCGTTATAGTTGACACGCGGTTTGCCTGTTGAACCGCTGCGCGTTGTGATAACAATTACACCGTTGGCGGAACGAGCTCCGTAGATAGAAGCAGCTGTAGCGTCTTTCAATACTGTGATATTCACAACATCCGAAGGGTTAAGCACATCCAATGGCGTAGTTTGGCTGCCCGGTTCTCCTTCAAACGGAATACCATCTACTACATATAACGGTGTCTTGTCGCCATTCAAGGTAGAGACTCCTCGAATCTGAATATTCCCGCGGTTCGAAGTCAATCCGGCCACCTTCCCTTCCAGACGATCCATAACGTTGGTTTGTAATTTCCCTTCCATATCTTTGGGAGAGATGATGGCGAACGAACCGGTTGCCCGTTCTTTAGAGATGGTCTGGTAACCGGTGACGATGACTTCTTCGATCATCTTCGATTCCGGTTTCAGGTCGAAGTTGTAGACTTCCTGGTTAGGCATCACTTTCACTTCGGCATTGCTGTAACCGATGAAGGAGGCCACCAGCAATTGGCCCGCTTCTGTCGTTTTTAGCGTGAATTTCCCATCGACGTCTGTAGCGACACCTACTGTAGTACCTTTAAAGAAGACACTGGCTCCTACAATCGGATCTCCGTTTTCGTCTTTCACAACCCCCCGGATGGTTTGTCCGGCTTTAGCTCCTTTCTGATTGCCGGCTACTGCTGCCGGAGTCGGTTGTTTCCCTGCCGGAGCCAGCATAATCTGATGATTGGAAATGGAGTAAGTGATGTCGGCAATGGCTCCCAATTGTTCCAAAGCTTTGTCTAAAGATACGCCATTACATTCCAGATTAACTTTCTGGTTGACATTGATCGTACTCGAGGAATAGATAAACGAGTGCTTACTTTGCTGCTCGATTTCTTTCAATACCTCTTTTAAAGATTGATTTTTAGCATGAATGGTGATTGTAGGTTGCTGCGCCCACACCGCATTCCCTGACATTAGCACACATACCAGCAGGAATAAAAGCCGTTTCAGGTAGTTGCTTTTTCCGGCTGGAATAGCTGATACATCGTTTTTCATATAAATTTGGTTAATTTGTTTAATGTATATAGAATACACATAAAAATGCGAATACCCTAAATCGATATTCGCATTTTTTTCAAAAAATTGCGTCCTGCAATCTTAATACTTATACAAAACGGCTGTTTTATCCTTTATTTCAAACCGGAGCAAGGCGACGTTATGCATGATTTCCAGTATCTGGGAAATGGATTCCTCGTGAAAACGGGCGGTAAATTTTTGATCCAGAATTTCCGGGTCTTTCACTTCGAAGGTCATGCCATGCCAACGTTCCAGTTTTTTCAGGACTTCCGCTATCGGTGTCTCGTCGAAAATCAACCAACCGTCTTTCCAGCCTAGGATGGGCAAAGTCTCGGCCGGGACAGTCAGATTGACTTTTTGCCTCTCTTTTTTCTCTATCCAAATTCTTTCGTTGGGTTTGACTTTGATTTCTTCCTGTTTCGAATGCTTGGTCCGCAAGACGGTGATATTACCGGATAGTAATAGGGCAGAGACATTATCGTCGTTTTTATAGGAGGTCAGATTAAATTTAGTCCCTTTGACGATAACCTGAATTCCGTTTTCCAATTTAACGATCATCGGTTTTTCGGGATTTTTTACTACATCGAAATAACCCTCACCCGAGAAATTGATTTCCCGGCTGTCTCCGGAAAATTGTGCCGGGCATTTCAATTCACTGTCAGAATTTAACCAAACGATACTTCCGTCAGGGAGCGTGACCCGTCCTTTTACTCCTTTATTGGTATGGTATTCCAATTGGGCTAATTGCTGATTTTCCAGAAAATGGATTTCTTGCCGATAGTCATTGAATTGATAGAATACTTGAAAGGAAAGAAGCAGGATCAATGAAGCGGCAATGCCATAACCCAGGATTCGCCGGTTTTGTTTACGGTGGCGGATTTTACGGGAGTATTGTAATACACTCGCTTCCGGAGCTTTGGTCTCGGGTAACTTACTTATGACCCATGTGTTTTTTAATCGATTGAATTTCAGTCGATTGTCAGGATGCTCTTCCAGCCAATTCAGGATCGTTATTTTCTCCCCCTCTGTCGCTTGTCCCGTTATATATTTGAGTAATAACTCTTCATTCATAATTATTGGGAATCTTTTTGGTAAATATACACTTAAATCTACAACTACCCTAAATAAAATTTTGGATTTTTTTGATTTAAGTGAGTAAAGGGATTAATCCGAAACACAAAAGTATCAGGTAGTCTTTCAGTTTATGCCGCATGTGGGCGAGTGCTTTAGTCATGTGGTATTCGACGGATTTGACCGATAAATCGATTTCCTGTGCGATTTCTTCATAGGTCATTTCCTGGTCCCGGCTCATTTTATAAATTATTCTCGTTTTTTCGGGCAGCTCAGAGAGGGCCTGTCCGATCAGTTGTTCCAGTTCCTGCATTTGAACGGTATCGAAAGTTTCGTCGGAAAGAGCCGAATAATTAGCCATGGTTTCCCGGGCTGTCAGGCTATCGCTGTATTTTTGTTCTGCGATCTTTTTTCTTAATACATTCAGGCATTTGTGTTTGGCAATGGTTAGAATAAAAGCTTGTACGCTGAGGTCCGGACGGATTTCAGTTCTTTTTTCCCATAATGTAACGAACGTTTCCTGAGCAATTTCGCGGGCTTCTTCCGGATCGGGAAGATATTGCTGTGCAAAAAACAGGGTACGCGTGAAATAATCCCGGTATAATCCTTCGAAGAAGGTCACTTCCGCTGACTTCAGGAATTTATGGATACTATTCCTTAAAGGTTTCATGTTGTTTTTCTCCCGTTTTTATGATAACACCACATTATCATGAATCGACAAAGATAAATAAAAGAGAAAGAGGATTTTACATCGTATTCAAAAAGGTTGTGAAAAAATAATAAGATTCGGGTAGTCAAATAAAAAAAACTGCCCGGTTTTCCGGGCAGTTCCCTCATGGTAAGGTGAGAAAAAGGTTTATAATTGATGAATTGTTTTAAGTTCGGCCATACCGGTTTGTACGGCTTCGATATTCATCGGTATTAAATTGTGGTGACGGGCCGGAAGAGATTTCTTCAACCCTTTCTCCAAATTATCCAGGTTAATGATCGGTTTTACTTTCAGGAATCCTCCCAATATGATCATGTTGAAGATTTTCGGATTACCTCCCTCAGCAGCCAGGCGGGCACCTTCGATCTGATAGATGTTGATGTCTTTCCGGGTAGGATGGTGGGTAATACCGTTCGGATCGTATATCAGGGTTCCTCCTGCTTTTACCAGGGGCTCGAATTTATCCATAGACTGCTGGTTGAGTACAATGGCCGAGTCGAAGGCATTCAATACCGGTGAACTGATCCGTTCGTCACTGATGATCACCGTAACATTGGCTGTACCTCCGCGCATTTCAGGACCGTAGGAAGGCATCCAGGATACTTCCTGATCTTGCATGATGCCGGAATAAGCCAGGATCTTTCCCATAGAAAGTACCCCCTGTCCTCCGAATCCGGCTATAATAATTTCTTCTGTCATAAAAACAATAATTTACATTTTTGGTCTTTAGTCTCTAGCCTTTTAGCTTTTAGCTTCCAGCCTTTCGCCTTTAGCATTCTAGCCTTTTTTTTAGATGTCTTTGATGTCCCCGAGCGGATATTTTTCAAACATATGTTCTTTCATCCACTTATTGGCGTCGACGGGAGTCATCTTCCAACCGGAGTTACAAGTACCTACAACTTCTACGAAGGAGAGGCCTTTTTGTAAACGGGTATTTTGGAATGCCTTTTTCAGCGCATTTTTTGTTTTCCGTACAGCAGCAGGTGTTTCTGCACTTTGACGGGTAACATAACAGGTTCCGTCGAGTTGTGCCAATAATTCGGTGATCTTCATCGGGAAACCATTCAGTTTGGCATCACGTCCGTATGGTGTGGTCGAGGTCACCTGTCCCAACAAGGTGGTAGGAGCCATTTGGCCTCCGGTCATACCGTAAATAGCGTTGTTAATAAAAACCACTACGATATTTTCTCCCCGGTTACAAGCATGCATGATTTCTGCACATCCGATAGATGCCAGGTCACCGTCTCCCTGATAAGTAAATACATATTTTTCGGGGTGCAGGCGGCTGATGGCGGTAGCTACGGCAGGTGCACGGCCGTGAGCGGCTTCAGCCCAGTCGATATCGATATAATTGTAAGCGAATACGCTACATCCTACCGGAGAAACACCGATGGTCTGATCCTGGATGTTCAGCTCTTCGATCACCTCCGCGATCAATTTATGAACTACGCCGTGAGTACAACCCGGACAGTAGTGCATAACGTTGTCAGTGAGGAGTTTGCTCTTTTGGAGTACGAGGTTTTCCTCTTTTATAATGTCTGTTAGTTCCATCTTATCGTTCCTCTTAAATCTTAAATTTATTTTTCAGTGCTTCCACGATCTCTTCCGGAGTAGGTACAACACCACCCATACGGCCGTAGAAATCTACTTTCACTCTTCCGTTGACAGCCAACCGTACGTCTTCAACCATTTGTCCGGCACTCATTTCTATTGAAAGGAAACCTTTGGTTTTAGCGCATAGATCCGAAATGGCTTCTGTCGGGAAAGGATAGAGGGTGATCGGACGTAACAGTCCTACTTTGATACCTTCCTGGCGGGCTAATTGGATGGATTTTTGGCAAATACGTGCACAAGAACCGTAAGCTACGAAAATGTAGTCGGCATCCTCACAATTGAGTGCTTCGTAGCGGACTTCGTTGGCTTCGATTTCGCGGTATTTCCGTTGAAGTTTTTCGTTGAATACTTCCTGACGATGTGCTTCCAGTTCCAAAGAAGTGATGATATGATGATTCCGGTTTTTCTTTTTACCGGTCAGTGCCCAATCGCCCGATATTTTTTCGATTTCTTCATCTGTCCATCTCGGCGTATAGTCCGGAAGGACTACTTTTTCCATCATCTGACCGATCACGCCATCGGCCAATACCATAGCCGGATTACGATATTTGAAAGCCAGCTCGAAACCCAATACGACAAAATCACTCATTTCCTGAACCGATGCGGGGGCAAGAACGATCAGGTGATAATCACCGTGTCCACCACCTTTGGTCGCCTGAAAATAGTCACTTTGTGAAGGTTGAATCGTACCTAAGCCAGGGCCTCCACGCATAACGTCGACTACCAAGCAAGGTAATTCCGCTCCGGCGATATAAGTGATACCTTCTTGTTTTAAGCTGATACCCGGACTAGAGGAAGAGGTCATTACTTTTTTACCACAAGATGCACCGCCATATACCATATTGATCGCGGCCAGTTCGCTTTCTGCCTGCAATACCACCATGCCTGTCTCTTCCCATGGTTTACGCAGCATGAGGGTTTCCATGACTTCAGATTGCGGGGTAATCGGGTAACCAAAATAACCATCGCATCCGCAACGAATGGCGGCTTCTGCGATTACTTCATTACCCTTCATTAATTTTACTTCTGCCATTTTTTCGGTAGTTTTATATTATTCTACATTTTTTTTATAGACAGTGATTACAGAGTCGGGACATACCAGACCACAGCTCGCACAGCCGATACAAGCTTCGGGATTTTTCATATAAGCATAGTGATAACCCTTTCCGTTTACATCCGGATTCAGCTCGATCACTTTAGTCGGACATGCTACGACACACAGACTACATCCTTTGCAATGTTCGGTGTCTACAACAATTGCTCCTCTGAATTTTGCCATAATCTTAATAAATTATAATTTGTCGAATATTGATGTAATATTATTACGCTTTGTTATTTAATTCGGGTATAAAATTACATTTTAAAATCAAATCCGCAAAAAAAGATCAAATTATTTTCATTTTAAGCTGAAAACTGCACATCTCCCCGAAGAGTGAGAAAATATTTAGCTTTTTTTTGCACAATCTGTTTGTAAAGTGTGAATCTACAAGGATTTAAAATCATCACTCCCTATAATTCGATTGGGGTATGATCTTTGGCAAACCGTTCGATCCGGTCTTTCAATGTGTCCATTTGGTCCAGTCCGACTTGGGATACACAAGCTCTTAATCCTTCCCGGGTACTTCCGCATCCTTTTAATGTGATGGAAGAAATCCCATAATAAAGAAGTTCTTTAGCTAATTCTGCTCCTGTCATTCCCGGATAATAGATGGTAAAATAGAAACCGTCCGCTACGTCTTCATGTCCGTCTCTATCGTACACGACTTTGAAACCGGCATTTTTGTAAAGGGCCTTCATGATTTCAGCCCGTTTGCCGTATTCCCTGACATCTGTCAATATATTGATCGTTCCCTCGTTGGCGGCTTTCAATACGGCTGCTACGGCATATTGAGGGGAATGAGCGGTACCTGATGTTTGGGTATATATCAATTTATAGGTAATGGTATATCCCAGCTTGTCGGCTTTATAGCGTTCTTTCAAATGTTCGTATTTCTTATGGAATAAAGCATCGGAAATACAGAGCAGCCCCAGGCGCTGGCCGGCATAGCTGAATAATTTCGAACTGGATATCATAAAAATATAATTATCCGTATATTTCGCTACAGTCGGTTGGAAAGGAGCCTTACCCGGATGAGACAGATCCTTGCGGAAATCCATGGCAAAATAAGCCAGGTCCTCGAGAATAATGGTATCGTATTCGGTTGCCAGTTTGCCGATGACTTGTAATTCGAAATCCGTCAGGCATACCCAGGATGGGTTGTTCGGATTACTATAAACAATGCCGGCGATATTCCCCCGGTCCAGGTATTCCCGTAGTTTAGCTTCCAGTTTTTCTTCCCGGTATTCATAGATATCGAAGGTTTGATAAGGCTTGCCGATGACTTCGAGTTGGGTTTTCTGTACCGGAAATCCCGGATCTATAAATAAAATCGTGTCTTTCCCCTTATGGCATTCGGTCAATGCCATGAAAGCGACATAAGATGCTTGCATGGCACCTACTGTCGGGATGATTCCTTCTGGCCGGATATCGACATCCATGAAATTTTTTACAAAACGGGAAGCTTCTTCAGAAAGTACCGGATAACCTTCCAGCATCGGATAAAATTGGGCTACTCCGTGTTTTAATGCTTCGATTTCGGCTTCTGTTCCGATACGGGAAGGAGCCAGACCCGGAACACCCATTTCCATTCGGATGAATTTTTCGCCGGTGGCTTTTTCCAGTAGATTAGCTATTTTTACCGTGTCGCGGATAGAAGCATCGTCTAAATTACTTACTCCGCATTGAGCCATCGTGGTGTCAACCAGCTGTTTATCAATCAGATTATTTTGCATGATATGATTTAGTTTGTTGCTTTCATTTTGAAACAATAATACAAAAATTAATTGAAAAAATACAATGATATGGTGATTTTAACTTATAATTAATCAAATTTGTATCGTTTGCAGATTAAATCTAGGTTTGATTTTTCCCCTTTCTATTCCGATTCCGGTTTTTATACCGTCAGACCGGTTCGTTAAGGCTTTCCTTCATTGACCGGCGGAAGCGACCGGGTCTCCGAACGCGATCACCGAAGACGAATAAGTACAACAATAATGCTACCTTTTAAAGTAGTTTCGACGTGTTTTAAAGTTGAGCTTAATCAATTTTGATTGCTGTCGTTTTATTTTGGGGGAATCCGTTGTTTGGCAAATAAACCGATCCTTAAATAAATGAATAAACAATTTTTTCCCTTAAATTTGTCGGGTTAACTAATTGGTGACGGAGTGAATCTTGAATTATTCATAGCAAGAAGATTATTGAAGGGAAAACAAAACGGAGCGGTATCTGTGCCGATTGTAAAAATTGCGTTAGCCGGTATTGCGCTGGGAGTTTGTGTGATGCTGCTTTCGATCCTGATTATTACCGGTTTTAAAAATGAGATAACCACTAAATTGTCGGGATTTATGGCTCATTTGAGCATTACGGCTTATGATCATGAAGATGCTTATTCGGGAAGTGAGATCGAGCTGAACGATTCTTTGTTGGAAGTGGTCCGGAGAGTGTCCGATTTAAAGCAGATGTATGCTTATGTGACAAAACCGGCGATCTTGAAGAGTAAGGAAGAAATTCACGGTGTAATTTTGAAAGGTATGGATTCCTCTTACGATGCTTCTTTCTACCGGAAGCATCTTCGGGAGGGCGAATACCCTGATTTTTTTCAGGCCGAACCTTCTCGTGAGGTGTTGATCTCAGTTGCTGTGGCGGCTATATTGAATGTCAGTCCCGGTGATAAAATTACGGCACATTTTGTACAAGATCCGCCGAGAGCACGGGTGTTTACGGTGAAGGGAATTTACGATACCGGTTTTAAGGAGTATGACGAAATGCTGGCGGTGTGTGACATCAGGCATTTACAGAAATTGAACAATTGGGCGCCCCGGGAGGTTTCCGGTATTGCTGTGGAACTGAACGATATGAAACGCATATTAGAGGTGGAGGCGGAGTTGGACGACACCTTGCCCATGAATCAGGATGACGATTTTTATAAAATCACTACTTTGCGGGAAACGGCTCCTCAGGTCTTCGATTGGTTGAATCTGTTGAATATGAATGTTTGGATCATCCTGACGCTGATTGTTGTGGTTGCCGGTTTTAATATGGTGTCGGGTTTGTTGATCCTGATTTTGGATAAGACCTCCTTTATCGGGATTTTGAAAGCTTTGGGATATCGGAATATACGTCTGAGGAGATTGTTTTTATATATAGCTGCCGGATTGATTGGCAAAGGGATGGTGGTAGGTAATATTTTGGCTCTTACCTTAGGTGGTTTGCAGGCTCTGTTTCGGATTGTCAGATTAGATTCGGCTACTTATTATATGGATACGGTGCCGATTTATTTCGATTGGGTCTATATTATTTTATTGAATGTCGGAGTGTTGGTAGTTTCGGTGTTGATGTTGGTCGTGCCGACGATGTTGATTTCCAGGATAAAACCGATTAAAGCGATTCGTTTCGAGTAACGTGAAGTAATGAAGATGAATTTTAAAGCATATATAGAAAAATGGATTATTCCGCATCGGCGCGGGATTATGGGTACCGTGATTTTTCACTTGGTCCTGGCTATTTTTTTATTGAGTATGGAAATTTCCCGGATTCAGGTTCATACGGAGATGGAAATCGTTATGGATACCCCGACTCCGGAGGAGAGGCAGAAAAAAGAGGAAGAGCAGCAACGAAAAGAGGAAATTCGTCAAAAGACTTCTCAGGAAGAGGTCGAACGCATGTTGCGTTCCATTGCTGTCAATGAGAATGCCGTACAGCCGGAAAAGAGAGCGGATGCCAGTGTACAGCAATATGTGGACGAGATTTTGAAGGAGTTGGAAGAAGAAGGAAATAGCGGACGTTATAAAGCCCAACGCGATAAAAATTACCAAAAAGACAGTTTGCAAAATGATCGCGATAAACGGGAACAGGAACTGGATTCTTTGAAATCTACTTTTTATGCC
The DNA here is from genome assembly GCF_000980245.1 of Odoribacter sp. N15.MGS-14. NCBI lineage: Bacteria > Pseudomonadati > Bacteroidota > Bacteroidia > Bacteroidales > Odoribacteraceae > Odoribacter > Odoribacter sp. N15.MGS-14. The sequence goes on along the minus strand of NZ_LARE01000041.1, from coordinate 12,012 downwards.
GGTGAAAGTAGTGTCAGTTATAATCTGAAAGACCGGTATGCCCGTTTTCTGCCGATTCCGGTATTTAAATGTGAATATGGAGGTAAAGTTGTAGTCGAGATACTGGTTAATCCGAAAGGTGTGGTCCAGAAAGCTAAAATTTTGGAAGATCAGTCTCAGTCGGACGACTGTTTGTGGCGGGTGGCTGCCGATGCTGCTAAACGTTCGCGTTTTAATGAAAAACCGGACGCCCCTGCGCTGCAGAAAGGTACGATCACTTATAATTTTGTAAAGCAGTAAAATAGGTTTTTTGTTTTTTTTACATTAACTTTGCTATCTGATGTGTGATAGTGTCTGATCTGTTAATTATTGTAGTGTATGGGATTATTTTCTTTTTTATTTTCTAAGCATAAACTACTTCGTACGACCTATGAAGCGGAAACTTTCAGAGCCGTATTCCGTGAAGATGAAGAATTGTTTCTGAGGGTGGAAAAAGGGGAAGAGCTAAAACGTTATCGCGAGCTTGAAGAGTATGTAAATAGTGCTCAGTTTAAGGAAAGACGGAAAGAAATCGAACAGCTCTCTTATAAGGACAGCGAATATTATAAAGCAGAACGGCAATATAAAGCTTTGCTCAAGGTGCGTAAGTTACAATCTTATCTGTTGATTGCCGATTCTGAAGAATTGAAGGGGTATGAGCGGGTAAAAGCTTTGCCTGAATATCAGGAGTATCAGAAGCTGAAAGTGATGGTTATGTCGGCCGGTTTCGATAAGAAATTACATGCCGTCGAATATAAAGCTTATCAGGAAATTATTCGTCAGCCGAAGATCGCTGCTTTGATCAAATTAGAGAAATTACGTCGTTTTAAAGAATACCGTGAGGTTAAAGATACGGATTTGCCACAAAAGTTTACGCATTTGGAAACTTATATCCGTTCGGAAGAATTCAAGCGAAACAGAGCTTATCTCTTGAATAAAAACCGGTATCAGACGACCGAAGATTATCAATTACTTTGCGAATTCGATGCTTTGAAAAAGCGCCCCGAAATAGCTAAATATATCTTATTGGCTCAGGACCCTTATTTTAATAGTATGAGGAGATGGCAATTGGTGTTTGAAGACGATTTCAATCAGGGACGCCTGGATGAAACCAAATGGATTACCCGTTATTATGCCGGAGAGCGGTTTTTGAACGATACCTATGGGGTGGGAGAGGATATGCAGTTGTACTCACCGGATAATATCACCTTCGGTGAGAGTGCGGTTTGTCTGAATTTTAGAAAAGAATCGATCATCGGAAAATATTGGGACCGGCAGGTAGGAATACGGGAGAAAAAATACGATTATTCCTCTGCTATGATTAGTTCTGCCACTGCTTTGAGGCAGCGCTACGGTCGTTTTGAGGCTAAGATTAAGCTGAATCGTTGTGCCCTGACTTCTTGTTTTTGGATGCTGGGGGATACAGAGGTGCCTCATGTGGAAATCATGAAGTGTGAGGCCGATGGAGTACATATGGGAAGAGTGTATTCTTATCGTACAGCGGTCAATAAAGATATCCAATTAATCAAAGAGCTGGAGCTCGATAATGCCTATTATATTTTCACTTTGGAGTGGACGGAAAATAAAATGGTGTGGATGGTAAACGATCTGGTGGTGAAAGAGGAAACCGAACATATCCCGGACGTTCCGATGTATGTCGTTTTCTCTTTGGGAACCAATAAAGAACCTCTGGAAAAACAGTTACCCGCACGTATGGAAATAGATTGGTTCAGAGGATATCGTCTGAAAAGTTGAATATGATGGGGTCGGATGGCTAAAACCTGAATTTATGACACGACAGCTTGGATTGCGAATCGGAAGATGGCTAAAAGACAGATTGTTGTCTTCGGGAAGGGCTGTTTGTGAATTGTTTTACCCCCGGATATGTACCGTTTGCGGGGAAAGCCTGATGAAAGGTGAAGTGTATTTGTGTACCGCCTGTCTGGCTGATTTCCCGTTTTCCGATCAGGCCTATGCTATTCAGGAAGATGTGTTGTTGAATTTCGATGCCGCTTACCGGCCTGAAAAATTATTCTCTTTGTTTTATTATAATAAATTCAGCCCCTATAAAAATTTGATTTACCGGATTAAATATCGTTCTCATCGGTCTCTGGGTATCTATCTCGGCCGTTTGCTGGGAGAGAAGATTAAAAATGAATGTGAGGCAGATTGTATCATTCCGGTGCCTTTACATCCCAAAAGGGAAAAAGAAAGGGGATTTAATCAAGCCCGGGAAATTGCTTGTGGTATGGCCGAAACGATAGGAGTAGACATTTATGACGATGTGCTTTTCAGGGTTCGGAACAATGCATCGCAAACCGGGAAGAATGCAAGCGAAAGGCTTAAAAATGTCGAGCATATTTTTGAGTTGCGCAATCCCGCTAAAATTACAGGAAAAAAGGTATTGTTGGTCGATGACGTGATAACGACAGGAGCTACGATCGGTGCTTGTTTGCAGGTTTTGGCTCAGGCAGGGAATGTGCGTTTCTCTTTAGGGTGTCTGGCTCAAACGGTCTGATTTTTTCTTTTCACTTTTTTCCCTTTAACTATTCCCCTTTTGTCCGATATAGTTTATCTTTGTAAATTGAGATCTGACTGAGTAAATAGATAATAGGGATGAAGAAGAACGACGATAGAGCTTTCAGCTGGGAGTGGCTGGCTATGTTAGTTATGGCAGTAGTGATTTATGCTTGTGCCAGCCGGGGATATCCCGAAGGTGGACCCAAAGATACGACCCCACCCCAAGTGATCCTCGAAGAACCGGCCTCTTTTACTAAAAATTTCGATAAAAAGCGGGTGAACATTTATTTCGATGAGTTTGTCCAGCTAAAAGATATTAACGAGAAGTTCATTATTTCTCCGCCTCAAAAGAAAAAACCGAAGCCTCGTTTAAAGGGGAAATATGTACAAGTCGAATTTGTGGATTCCTTGAAACCGAATACCACTTATACCTTGGATTTTGCAGATGCTATATCCGATAATAACGAGGGAAATCCTTTGGGATTTTATCGCTATGTATTTTCTACCGGGAATGAAATCGATTCGTTGGAATTGAGCGGACAGGTTGTGAATGCGGAATCCGGCGAACCGGTTTTAAATGTATATGTCGAATTGTATTCTAATCTGGCGGATTCGATGCCTTTGCTGGAGGTGCCTGACTATGTCGCCCGTACGGATAGTTCCGGTTTTTTCCGTTTGACGAACTTGAAAGATACGATTTATCGTGTCGTGGCGATTCAGGACGATAACCGGGATTATAAATATACGCCCGAAGCAGAAATGTTTGCTTACCTGGATACCTTGGTGCGTCCCGTGGTGATGACTATGACCCGGGTAGATACGTTCCGGGTTGTCGATAAAATCGTCGGGCAGGACACAACGATGAAGGATAGTATCGTCACACAGGAATATCTGGGATTTGGGCCTAACAATCTTTATCTGCGTTTGTTTCAGGAAAAGCTGACCCAGTTGTATATGACCGATGACGACCGGAAGGAACGGGAACGCCTCGATTTTATCTTTAGTATTCCGGAAAAGAATGAGTTTAAGGCCCGTTTGTTCGATACCTTGTCGACGGAACCGCTACCGGAGGATTGGTATGTGTTGGAACATTCGGCCGGAAACGATACATTGGCTTTGTGGATTAAAGATTCTACCGTGTATAAAAAAGATACCTTGAATGTTATCCTTTCTTACTTGCGGACAGATAGTACCGGTCGGTTGACGACCTTTGCCGATACCAGCCGCTATACATTTAAAGACAAAAAGAAGCCCGACAATAAGAAGGGCAGGAAAGACGAACCTGAAACTCCGGCGATTGAGTTTGTGGAAATAAAATCGAATGCCGGTAACGATTTTGATTTGGGTGCCCGTTTGTGGTTGGAATTTAACCGGCCGGTCGACAAGGCGGGCTTGGAGAATCTGCATATATCGGAGAAAGTGGATACACTTTATCAGCCGCTGAAATTTACCCTGGAAGAAGATAGTCTGAAGATCCGGCGTATTTATATCGATGCTTCCTGGAAAGCCGGGCAGGAATATATGTTGACTTTGGATTCTGCTTCTGTCAACGATATTTATGGACGGCATAATAACAAACTGGAGAAAAAATTCAAAGTGCGTCAGGAAGAATTTTACGGGAAGATTATGCTCAATGTGAGTGGCGTGCAGGGACAGGTTATTCTACAACTCTATAAGTCGGATAATGGGAAATCTGAGAATGGAAAACGTTCTTATGCAGTGGTACAGGAGCAAATTATCAACCAGGATGGACAGGTCACTTTCCCGTTGATTCCCGAGGGGAAATACAAGTTTAGGGCGATCTTGGATACCAATGGCAATGGAATTTGGGATACCGGTTTGTATTTGAAGAACCAACAGCCTGAAGAAATCGTTTATTTACCTGTCGAAATCAGTGTCAAACAAAATTTTGATATTGAGCAGGAATTTAATTTGTTGAAGCCGTATAAGGATGAGAGTGATAAATAGAAGGATATGAAAAAAATTTGGATATTGATGTTGTTATTGGGGGGAAGCCTGTCGCTTTGTGCCCAATCGAAATACCCGCCTATAGAAGAGTTGGTATATACCGGATATTATAACTGGGGATTTATTTGGGTCAAGGCTGGGCGGGTGGATTTTTCGTTGACGACTTCCGAAAAATATCCGAATGCCGAACGTTTAAAAGCTGTGGGTTATTCTTTACCTTCCTGGGATTGGATATTCACGATCAGGGACACCCTGATATCGCATTTTGACAAGAATACTTTTATGCCCTATGAATTTTCGAGAAAAGCTCATGAAGGGAATTATCATAAGACTTTCGATTATACATTTCATTATGACGATTCTGTCGTATTGGGAGATATCCATCGGATTGGAAAATTCAGACGGACAGATACGGTGAAACTACTCGGTCAAACCTATGATATGCTTTCGGTTGCCTGGATGGCCCGGGAGTTGGATTTTGATAAATACCAAAAAAACGACTTGATTCCGATCCGGATTTTGATCGATAGTAAAATTTATGATTTGTATATCCGTTATCTGGGTGTGGTGAAAAGCAAGATTGCCGGCCGGAAACAGGAATGTTACGTTTTTTCTCCCTTGTTGGTTGAAGGTGAGGTATTCAAAGGAGGCGAAAATATGAAGATTTGGTTGAGTAAAGACGAATATCGGCTTCCTTTGATGGTCGAAGCGAAAATTCTGGTCGGATCGGTAAAGGCGATTTTAGATCGTTCGGCTAGTAAATACGGGGATTTTACAGAATAAGTTTAATGTATATTTTAAATCATAATAAAATGAAGATACGAATATTAGTCAGTCTGCTGGTGTTGACCCTGAGTTATTTTTTGTTCTCTTGTAAAGAAGGTGGCGGTGCCCGGCGGTCAGCTTTACCTCCTGTCAGCGGTTCTACGAATGAACTGCTCGTCGTTATGCCGAAAACTTTGTGGGAAGGTCATGTCGGGGATACTATCAAGGAATTTTTCGGACAGCCTCAATTGGGATTACCTCAGGGCGAACCGGTCTTTGATTTGATTAATCTTCCGCCTTCTAATTTCGAAAAAAATGTCCGTTTTCATCGGAATATACTGACTGTTTCGATTAAGGATAAAGTCGATACGGCTTCAATCGTGTTTCACGAGAGTCCCTGGGCTCGTTCTCAGAAGATTTTTCAAATCAGTGCACCGGATGTAGAGGCATTTTATAAAATCTTCAATGCCAATAAAAACAAAATGATGAACGTGTATCTCAAGGCAGAACGTGACCGTTTGATCGAGGTATACAAGAAAACACCGGATACGAAGATATTCAATATGTTTAAGAATAAGTACGGCCTCCTGTTGTATTGTCCCGGAGGATATTATATAAATAAAGATACTTCGAATTTTGTATGGATTTCTTCCGAGACCCGGGTCGATAGCAAGGGGATCATTTTTTTTGAAGAAAAATATGAACATGAAAGTCAGATGGATTACCAGATTATCCTGGACCGGATGAATGAAGAGTTGAAGAAATATATTCCGGGACCCCGGGATAGTACCTGGATGGCTTTGGATTTAAAGACTCCGATGACTGCTGCTTTTTATAAATATGACGGAATTCATTATGCATTGCTTATCAGAGGTTTGTGGACTGCCGAAAATGATTTTATGGGGGGGCCGTTTGTTTTGAATGTCGTATTGGATGAAAAGAATGGCCGTATTATCTATATGATGGGCTATGTATACGCTCCCGATGGTAAAAAACGGAATATGTTGAGACAAGTGGAAAGTATTGTAAATTCTATGAAAATCGATTTCCCCGAGGAAGAAAAGAAATAAAGGGATAATGAGAGAGTGCATTTTTTTTCTGTGTTTGTGGTGTGGAATAATCGGAGGGGCTGAAGCCGTTTCTCCGGGTATTCAGCATTTTGACCGATACCGGAGTTTGTTGGAAGGCAAAAAGGTCGGGATTGTGGCTAATCAGACTGCTGTGCTGGAAACCGGGGACGGATATAAGCATAGTGTCGATTTCCTGCGTGATCATCAGGTACAATTGATACGTATCTTTTGTCCGGAACATGGGTTCAGAGGAGAAGCCGATGCTGGGGAAACGGTGGGTGATTACCGGGATCGGCAGACCGGTTTACCGGTCATTTCCTTATACGGAAAGAAGAAAAAACCGAGTCCGGCGGATTTGCAGGGATTGGATGTGGTTGTTTTCGATATGCAGGATGTCGGTGTCCGTTTTTATACTTATCTCTCTACTTTACACTATGTGATGGAGGCTTGTGCCGAGAATCAGGTTCCGCTTGTGGTTATGGACCGTCCGAATCCGAATGCTTTTTATGTAGACGGGCCTGTATTGGAAATGAAATACCGGTCTTTTGTCGGAATGCATCCGGTTCCTGTCGTTTATGGGATGACTATCGGTGAGTATGCCCGGATGATTAATGGAGAAGGTTGGTTGAAAGATAAAAAGAAATGTGATTTGACGGTGATTCCTTGTCAGGGATGGAATAGGAGTATGACGGTAGATTTACCCCGGAAACCTTCTCCCAATTTGCCCGATAAAGTGTCGGTCATGTTGTATCCTTCGGTTTGTTTTTTTGAAGGAACGGTAGTCAGTGAAGGGCGTGGGACCTATATTCCCTTTCAGGTATTCGGGCATCCCGAATTGAAAGGTATGCCTTATACTTTTGTACCCGAAAGTATTCCCGGTATGAGTAAAAATCCCAAATGCCTGGGATTGAAATGCTATGGCATGGACCTGAGGAATAAATACGATGAGGTGAGAGAGGGACAACGGTTACGTGTGGATTGGTTACTATTGGCTTATCGGAATTATACCGGAAAAACTCCTTTTTTCACTTCTTTTTTCGAGAAATTGGCCGGGACAGATCAACTCAGAAAAGATATTGAGGCAGGTAAGAGCGAGCAGCAGATAAGAGCTGCCTGGCGTTCTCCATTGGAAGAGTTTCAGAAAATCAGAGAGAAGTATTTGATCTATAAATAAATTATTGAATTAGTGGATTGAAGATGAAAAAGTCACTGGGAAAACGGGTGTTGAAATGGACTCTCTGGAGCCTGTTAGCTTTAGTGGTACTGATTTTGGTCGGTGTCACTATTGTTATTCATTTTATCTTTACCCCGGCAAAATTAACTCCTTTGGTAGAGAAGACTGCAAAAGAATACCTGAATGCCGAGGTACATTTTGGAAATATTGAATTGACTTTTTTCTCTACTTTCCCGGATTTTGGAATTCAATTGGACGATGCTTCTGTTATTTCCGGGACATTCCGTGATAGTACGGCTAATAGCGAGCCGACCATGCAGGATTCCTTGATGAATATAAAATCTTGTCTGTTGACTATAAATCCGATCGCTTACCTGACTACGAACCGTATTGTGGTGAAGGATTTCGTATTGGAACAGCCGGAGATATATGCTTATGTAGATTCGGCCGGTGTTCCCAATTGGGATATACTCCGGATAGCGGCAGATACGACTACTGTAGATACAACGATGGCGGATACCACTACTTTCGATTCGGGAATACGTTTGCGGAATGTTAGAATCCGGAATGGAAGGCTTGTTTTCGATGACCGGAATACGCGTTTGTATACCCGATTGACCGGAATAAACCTTGGAGTAGATGGCTATCTGGGTAAACGCCGTTCTCGGCTGAAACTGGATTTTTCAACTGAAAACGTATTGTTTTGGCAAGAAGGACAGTTGCTGGTCAACCGTTTGGCTTTCGGAATAGAAACCGGTATGAAAATCAACCGGGATTCCTTATTATACACTTTGGAGAAAGCCGTAGTCGATGTAAACGGTATCCGTTTCGGAGCCGGAGGAACTTTAAGAGGAGATACCGTAAATCATACTTTACTGGTGAATTTAAAGTATGGAATACATATTCCGACATTAAAGACACTATTGGACTTGGTGCCCGATACTATTCTGCATAAGACTGAAAATGTGGAGGTGCGGGGAGATGTATTGTGCCAGGGAGAGATTAAAGGTATTTACGGTCAACAGAATATTCCCTTGCTGACTTCTGAATTTCGGATCAAAGATGGCTTTATCGCTTATCCCGGTATGCCTTCGAAAATCGATACCCTGAACGTAGATCTTTTTGCTTTGATCGATTTGCAGAAAGAACAGGAGTCTTATGTGAATTTGCGGAATTTCTGTATGAAAGGTGGAGGTATCGATATCGATATGGCGGGCGATGCCGAACGCTTGTTGACAGCACCTACCCTGAAAGCTGAAGTAAAGGCTTTGGTGAATTTTGAAGAATTGACAAAAATCTTTCCCTTGGCGGATGGAATTACTTGCCGGGGTACGCTGAATACTTCTTTAAAAACGGATGTCCTGGTCGAAGATGTCCGGAATGCTGATTATGGGAAATTGAGAATCGGCGGGTGGTGTCAAATGAAGGATGTGAATATTTTTATCCCCAAGGATAGTATCGTTATGAATGTTAAGTCGGCAGGACTGGTTTTTGCCGCTAACCGCAAGAATACGAAGTCTGTCCAGGGAACGGATTTATTGAACGGTGTGGTCGGTTATTCCGGATTGGATATCCATGTCCGCAATAAGGTACGTTTGTTGATGGATACGACTTATCTGGCGCTGAGAACTTCGCCATTGAAAGATACTTCTGTAGTGGCTTCCATGGGGGCTAACCTACATTTGGGACGGATGGTGTTTATCGTCCGTGATACTTTGCTGGTGGGGTTGAAACAGGCGAATGCTAAAGCTTCGCTGTTGCCCTCGAAGCGTAATAAAAAAGTTCCTCAGATCAATGCAGAACTGCAGGTGGATAGTTTGCGCTTGCGAGCTATGGGCAACCGTTTGAATTTTGCCAAGGCAGAGGTACAAGTCGAGGCTGTCCGGAGTAAACGTAATACGAAGATCTGGCTTCCGACAGGATACGTCGATTTTACCGGTCTAAGGGCTTATACGCCTTATTTTCCGGTGCGTATGCGGATGCCGGGTACCCGATTGAGATTCGACCGGAATGAAATTCAGCTGGATTCGGCCGTGCTGCATCTGGGGCGTTCGGATTTGCGGCTTACCGGAAATGTGACTAATCTGGCTAAGTCGTTCTTTAAGAAAGAAGAACTGAAAGCTCAGTTGCTGGTTACTTCCGATAGAATAGATTGCAATCAGCTGATGCGGGCGATGGAAAGAGGAACGGCCTATATGGAGAAGGTGAAAGCCGGTTTCCGGGATACGATTTCTACAGAAGTGGACGATATGGATGAAGTTCCTGTTGTCAGTGATACTACTGTTTTGGAAGGAAGTAATTGCTTGTTTGTGGTTCCTCCTGGTATCGACTTTACTTTCCAGACCGATATAAAGAAAGTATTGTTTGGAAAATTGCAAATGGATAGTATTCATGGAGAAGTAGTTATGCGCAATCAATGCATCCAGCTATCGGATCTGGAATTACGTTCTTCGGCTGCCAATATGAGTACCACGGCTCTGTATCGGGCGACAGATACCACCAAGGCTTATGCCGGTTTTGCTTTGCAGATGCACGACATTCGGATCGATAGTCTGGTTGGACTGATCCCTTCTTTAGATACACTTTTCCCTATGCTGAGGTCGTTCGAGGGACTGGTGGATTTTCACATTGCTGCAGATTCGTGGCTGGATTCTGCCATGAACATCGATTTGCCGACTCTAAGGGCTGCGGCTTATCTGGACGGCCGCGATCTGGTGCTGATGGATGGGGAGACTTTTGCTGAAATTTCGAAAATGCTGATGTTTAAGAATAAAAAGCGGAATATGATCGATAGTATTTCAGTAGATTTAATGGTGAAGGATGGGACGATCGAGATATTCCCTTTTCTGGTAGAAATCGACCGTTATAAGGCTGCTGTCGGCGGACAACACAATATCGATATGACTTTTAAATATCATATCTCTATCCTGAAATCACCTTTGCCTTTCCGGGCCGGTGTGGATATTTCAGGGAATCTCGATAAGATGAAGTTCCGTATTACGAAAGCGAAATACAAGGATCTTTTTATCCCTTCGCGAAAAGCTAAAGTCGATAGTACACAATTGAACCTCCGGCAACGAATGCGCACGATATTAAAAGAAGGAAAAGGATAGAAAAAATGTTCGATTAAATCAGTCGAAAGTTTATAAAGTCCATAAAGTTTATAAAGTCAATGGACCCTGCGGGTATTTTGTTAATTGACAATTGTCAAATGACAGTTGTCAAAATATTTTCGGACCTATGGTCTCTTCTTTATTTGTCTGATAATCAATGATAATCTTCTTTGTTCTATTTCTCATTTTTCTTTCCTTTTTTATTTCCTAATGGAAGAGAAGCTTCCAGAAAATTGTCAATTGTCAATTATCGTTTGTCCATTTTTCTTTTGACAGAAATCCGCCAAAAGAAACGAACGATTAAAGTTGTTTTGCTGTTTAAATTGATAGGTTGTGAAAGTTATAAAAGAATATTCCTCGGAGGAAGTAATTGAAGGTCTGCAAAAAAAAGATAAAGAGGTTTTCCGTTTCCTTTTTGAAAAATATTTTGGGCAATTGGTGCATTTTGCCGAATATTTTTTGCTTGAAAGAGAGGCGGCAGAGAATGTTGTACAGGATTGCTTTTTAAAACTTTGGGAGAAAACTGATTTTTCCAATATTCGTAATTTTAATTCTTATCTTTTTGTACAAGTTAAGAATATTTGTTTGAATAAGATCAAACATCTTCAGATAGAAGATAAACATAAGTCCTGGCTGATGGAAGCTTATTTGTATGCAGAATTACCGGAAGTTGAATATGACGAGAGGTTGATAGATAAGGTATGGAGAGTTGTAAATGAATTACCTGAGCAAACCCGTTTGATTTTTATTGCTTGTGTCGTTGAAGGGAAAAAATATAGAGAGGTTGCGGATGAGTGTGGAATCTCTGTCAATACGGTAAATACTTACGTGAAAAGAGCTTATAAATATTTACGGAGACGTATGGGGCTCTCTGTTATACTTTTCTTGTATTTCATAAGTGAAAATCGATCTAAGAAATTTTTCAAAAATAAATAATTTTTGTCACTGTGTTTAGGTGTACGGTTGTCCTCTCATTGATGAACGGATAATGTAACACTATGGATAGAGAATTATTGGTCAAATTACTAAGGAATGATCTGACCGAAGAGGAGGCTCGTCTAGTGAAAGAGTGGCTTGATTTGTCGGAGCAAAACCGACAATACTATGCTGCTTTTCAGTTAATGTGGGAAAAGAAAAAGAAATTGCCTGTTGATGTGGAACGGAATTATACGGAACTGTTTCATAAGCGGAAGAATGTAAAAAGGAATATATATGCATGGCATTGGAGAGCCGCTGTAATTGTTTTGTTATTAGGGACTTCTCTGTATATAAGTAAGTATTATATAAATCGCCAGGCTGAACAGGAGAGGCCCGTTGCCGGTTTGGAGACAGAAGCTGTATTGCATACAGGTGACAAAGAAACTTTTGTGATTTGTAAAAAGGA
>NZ_LARE01000213.1:0-352 GCF_000980245.1 Odoribacter sp. N15.MGS-14 | reverse complement strand
GCGAACGCGGGGAACTGAAACATCTCATTACCCGCAGGAGAAGAAAACAAAAAGTGATTCCCCCAGTAGTGGCGAGCGAACGGGGAAGAGCCCAAACCGCTGCCGTTTCGGCGACAGCGGGGTCATGGGACCGCGAGATTCGACGGAAGACGAAGTGCAATTACCTGGAAAGGTAAGCCGTGGAGGGTGATAGCCCCGTGCACGACACCTCTTTCTTAGATAGCGGTATCCCGAGTAGGGCGGGACACGAGAAATCCTGCCTGAATTCGCCAGGACCTCCTGGCAAGGCTAAATACTCCCGAGAGACCGATAGTGAACCAGTACCGCGAGGGAAAGGTGAAAAGTACCCCGA
>NZ_LARE01000040.1:0-28562 GCF_000980245.1 Odoribacter sp. N15.MGS-14 | reverse complement strand
CGGACGAAACTGGGTCACAGCGTGTGAAACATGATACACATGGTGGCAAGGAATATCGAAAAGGTTCTCATTATATTACCTATGAAAGAACAGGTGTCGGTGATGGTTGTATAACATGGCCGGAATATAAACCTTTAGGGGAGAAAAACGGTTATTGTTATACTTATGAATAACGATTGCTGAACTTTTTTCAGGAGTATGTCGGAAGTCATTATTCTGTTGAGCTTGATATTTACTTTCGATACACTCCTGCCTTTTGAAGCAAGTAAAAATATAAATGATACATTTTATGAAAATCGGTTTTTTAGTTCTTTTGCTCTTCATTTTTACTTCTTGTCATAACGGCAATACGAACGTATCTACAGGAAATAATACGATTATTTATGACTTTCCGGTCACGCAAATTGCCGAAAGTGAAAAGATAGATCTGGAAATTATAGGGATAAACGATCTTATGGTTATAGATACCCTTTTGTTTGCCTTTAAAGCGAGTGGTTATAATGATTTTTTCGAAATGTATTCGACTGACAATTGGCAATATCTGGGAAAATTCCTTTCTCAGGGCAGAGGCCCTGATGAGTTTCTATCTGTGCAATTTTCCCAGGATTATTTTTTTAAAGATGACAATCTGGTCCTATGGATCTCGGATGGTGCTTTACAAAAACGGGCATTATTAAATATTACCCAGTCTCTCCGGATTGGCCGGACTGTATGTGATACCATTTTCCGGATTACTTCAGATTGTAGTTATTTTCAAGTGAACGACTCCATGGTGCTTTTACAAAAATATGTTCCCGGTAATATCTGTCTTTCCGTACAAAATCAACATACCGGCCAAACGATCCAGGAATATGAATTTTTGAAATCCTATATCCCGAAATCGATTCCTGTTCCTTTATTGAGCATGGGAATAACCAGGCATCCGGAGAAAGATTTGTTTGCTGGCAATATGTTGTTTTTTAATCAAATAAATGTATTTTCCAGTGATATGAAAACCAATTTTTCTTTGTCTTATCAACCTCCCATCGATATTTTTGAGACAGCCCACTTGCCGGAATCAGATTTTATTCTGTATTATTCGTCATTACAAGTTTCTTCGGAATATATCTACGCGCTTTATGTTAATAAGAAAGATAATTTATTTTCTCATGCGGAAGGAGAGACTGAAATTCACGTATTCAATTGGGAAGGAGCACCTATAGCTAAAATCCGGATTCCCGACAATATTATTTATTTTGCAGTGGATGAAAAACATCATTATATATACGGATTAAAAGGTAACGAGGAATTATACCGGTATAAATTTGAAATTTAAATCTATCTTTATCTCTTGTAATTTTAATTTCAAAAACAGCTGTAAGAATCTTATGAAAAAAGCACTAGCCTTATTTTTAGGTGTAATTTCATTTCTCGCTTGTCAGAAATCGAAAACCGAAGTTAGTTATACAGTACCGAAATTCAGTGAATCAATAAAACGAACCGTTACTGTTTTGAGAGACACGATAGAGGATTTTTCTCCGAATACGATCATATTAGACAGCTTTTTAATTATGAAGCATGAAAGTGTTCGAAACGAACAATTATTTCATGTTTATAACCGATATTCGGGAGCATATAGGCTGAGTTTCGGTAACCGGGGGAGAGGGTATGGAGAATTGATACATGTAAACGGTATTTCTATGGATTATGAAACAAAATCCATGTATGTGGGATCACTGAATCAAAGCAGAATAACTATTTTTCAATTGGATTCACTTCCTTGGGGGAAAGTAAACATTGCAGAAAAAAGGTTACGACAACCCTTATCCAGTACTGCTTTCTTTAGATTAGACCCCGATCATTATTTAACAACTTATAATGCATATAGTCGTTTTGCTTTATACGATAAAAACCTGAACCTGATTGATTCCTGTACTCACTATTCTCCAATCACCACCCAGATTACCCCGGAAAAAGTATTGGAAAATTACTATTTCTATTGTTCAGCTGTCCTCATAAAGCCGGATGGAACAAAATTCCTGAATTTTACGCATTGCGGTGCCATTCTGGAGTTTTTCAATATACAGCAAAATAAGATCACACATTCGAATACAAGTTATATTTATGAACCAACTTATAAAGCAGACGGGTTTCCACTTTGGCAGGAAAGTATCAGAGGATGGAGGACAGTATATGCCACGGATAATTACATATATATAGCATTAAACGGAACAAAGGATCTTGAGACCCGGATCGAAAAACTTTCTGTATTCGATTGGCAGGGGCTACCCATTAGACAATATGATTTGGGAGTCAATATTATGGATATTATAATCGATGAAAGTTTAAAGACAGGTTATGTCATTTATCGGGATGATGAGTATGAATATCATTTAGGGAATTTTGATTTATAGCCAACCTATTCAATCATAACTATGGTAAAGCATTTTTGTTATTTACTATTATGTACGATAACAATCACTTCTTGTTCTCGTACAGTTAAACTGAAACAGGAATGATTTCAATTACAATCTCAAAAGATAGTATTTCCACAATACAATCCGCATATTCCAACAAACAAAGTATTACACACCTTTCTTTTAGATGAAAATAATAAAGTCATTTTGGCAGGGAATCCCCTATTTAATCCACGTATCGAAGCCTTATTATTTCAAAAACTAAAAGAAAATAACTAAATTTATAGCTAAGCAACATCGGAAACAAGTTGATAAAATTCAGGCAGAGGGAGCGTCAATTGAGCTGTGAATATTTGCCTCTTACTCTACCATTCGATTTCCTTCAACCCATGTTCCCGTAGATATTGGTTTGTGCGGCTGAACTGGTGATTGCCGAACCATCCGCCCCGGTTGGCAGAAAGCGGGGAGGGGTGTACGCATTTAAGCACCAGGTGCCGGTCGGTATCGATAAATGCGCCTTTGCGTTGGGCATAGGATCCCCACAACAGGAATACCAGGTGTTCTTTCTTTTCTGCGATCTTGCGGATAACGGCATCGGTGAAAGTTTCCCAGCCTTTGTTCTGGTGCGAACCGGCTTGGTGGGCCCGTACGGTAAGCGTTGCATTGAGCAGCAGTACCCCCTGGTCCGACCAGCGTTCCAGGTTGCCCGAACGGGGAACAGGAGTACCCAGGTCATCGTGTATTTCTTTAAATATATTTTGCAGGGAAGGCGGTTGCTCGATACCTTCGGGCACGGAAAAACAAAGGCCGTGCGCCTGTCCGGGACCGTGGTAAGGATCCTGGCCGAGGATAACGACTTTCGTATTGTCTACCGTACAATGGTTGAATGCATTGAATATCAGTTTGCCGGGAGGGAAAATCCGGGTTTGGGCGTATTCGTTTTTTACAAAAGCGATCAGTTCAGCAAAATACGGTTTGTCAAATTCTTCCTGAAGCAGTGCTTTCCAGGATTCTTCAATTTTAACGTCCATATGGAATAAGTTTTACCTTGATTTCAAATAGTTTCGGCCACCGTTTCCCGGTGACATAAAAAGTTCCTTTCCCGGCATTCCACGCGATACCGTTCAGCACATCGTCTTTGTCGTCTAGCCGGGCTTTATCGGCGGCAGGCAAGAGTCCGGGCAGGTTCAGCTCGCCCCGGACAATGCCGGTTTCCGGATCGATGACGACAATCCGGTCGGTCAGCCACACATTCGCCCAGATCATACCGTCTACGTATTCCAGTTCGTTCAGTTGGTCTACCGGACCGTTATGATCGTATACTTCTACTTCTTTCAGTATATTGAACGTCGACGGAGCGATATGGTAAAGCTTGTTGCTGCCGTCGCTCATGATCAGGTGGTCTCCGGCCGTAGTAATCCCCCAACCTTCGGAATTATAATTGAAGGTCGATTCCAGGGTAAAAGTTTTCAGATCGTAAATGAAACCTTTGCGTGACCGCCAGGTGATCTGGTAAATTTTATCTTCATATATCGTGATCCCTTCTCCGAATAACTGACTGTCGATATTTAAGACCGATAGAGTTTTACCGGTTTGCATGTCTGTTTTACGAATAGACGATTCGCCATATTGCCCCGTCCCTTCGTACATGAAACCGTCCTGATAGATCAAACCTTGCGTATAGGCTTTCGGATCGTGAGGAAAAACGTTGACTACTTCATAACTGTAAATGGCCGGAGCCTGATCGGGTTTCACCCGGATCGTCGTTGTCGCGATTCCCCGTTTGTTGTCCGGATGCCACGCCATCACTTTGATGGTCATATTGCCGGTTTTACCTTCAGGTATCCGGTAAGTAAAACTCCGGTCCTCTTTAACGGCCGTTGCGATTTGCTGGCCGTCGATATAGAAGGCGGCAGAATCGACAGGGAAACGGTCCTTGCTTTCAAAACCGATAACGATCTCCTCGTTGAAAGCATACATCTTATCTTTCCCGGGCGATGTAAGTTGAATACTTTTCACATACTTCACCTCGTCTTTCGGAAGTTCTGCAGCCAAAGGAGTTTTTTTTTCTTTGTTCGCCGTTTTATTCCCTCCGCAGGAACAGATGAAAAAGGCACATAATATGTAAAAAAAACAGGTCATCCGCTGTTCGTATCTGTTCAATTTTCTACCAGTTCCCATTCATATCCCTCTTTGGTATCCTTAATGGCGACTCCGGCTGCTTTCAGTTCGTCCCTGATCTTGTCGGAAGTGGCCCAGTCTTTCTTTTGCTTGGCTTCTGTACGGATAGACATCACCATATCCAATATTTTCCCCAGCACTTCGTGATCCTGGCTCACCGATTCGCTTTCGGCCTTCAGCCCCAGGATATCGAATACATAATCCTGATACAGTTTTTTCAATTTAGCCAGATTACCGGCATCTATCTTCTCGTTTCCTGCCACCAGTGAATTGATCATCCGTACTCCGTCGAACAAGTGGGAGATCAGGACCGGTGTGTTGAGGTCGTCATCGATCGCTTCTTCACATTGGGTGATCAGTTCATCCACATCTACCGTATTACCGGCCGAAGCTTTCACTTTGTCCAGTGCCCGGACTGCTGCCATCAGGCGTTCATATCCCTTTTGGGCGGCTTTCAGGGCCTCGTTCGAGAAATCCAGCGGACTCCGGTAGTGGGCCTGCAGGATAAAGAAACGGACGGTCATCGGGGAATAGGCTTGCTCGAGCACATCGTTTTCTCCCGAAAAGAGTTGGTCCAGGGTGATGAAATTCCCCAGCGATTTGCCCATTTTCTGTCCCTTGATAGTGACCATATTGTTGTGCATCCAATATTTCACGGCTTCGTGTCCGTAGGCAGCCGTACTTTGGGCAATCTCACATTCGTGGTGGGGAAACTGCAGGTCCAGCCCGCCGCCATGGATATCGAAACGGTCGCCCAGATACTTCTGGCTCATGCACGAACATTCCAGGTGCCAACCCGGAAAACCGTTACTCCACGGAGAAGGCCAGCGCATGATATGTTCCGGAGTAGCTTTTTTCCATAG
Organism: Odoribacter sp. N15.MGS-14; assembly: GCF_000980245.1. NCBI lineage: Bacteria > Pseudomonadati > Bacteroidota > Bacteroidia > Bacteroidales > Odoribacteraceae > Odoribacter > Odoribacter sp. N15.MGS-14. The sequence continues at coordinate 23,122 of NZ_LARE01000040.1, read as the reverse complement.
GGCGAAATCGGCCGGATTCCGTTTTTCTCCCTGGCCGTCTAACTGACGGGTGTTGGCAAATAACTCTTCCACCCGGCGGCCGGATAGTTTCCCATAGCTGTATTTTTTGTTGTAAGCCTCGACATCGAAATAAATACTTCCGTCGCTCTCGTAAGCGAATCCGTTGTCCAGGATTTTTTTCACCAATTCTTCCTGCTCGATGATATGGCCCGAAGCATGAGGCTCTATACTGGGCGGAAGGGTGTTCAATTGCTCCATATTGTGATGGTAGCGGTTGGTATAAAACTGAACGATTTCCATCGGTTCCAACCGGTCGAGCTTCGCTTTCTTCTCGATTTTGTCTTCGCCGTCGTCACTGTCGTCAGTAAGATGGCCGACATCGGTGATGTTACGCACATAACGCACTTTGTAGCCCAGATATTTCAGATACCGGAACAACAGGTCGAAAGTAATGGCCGGACGGGCATGTCCCAAATGGGCATCCCCGTAGACGGTGGGCCCGCAAACGTACAACCCGACAAAAGGAGGATTGATCGGTTCGAACTGTTCTTTCTTGCGCGATAAAGTATTATATAGGACCAGTCGATTTTTCATTTGCTATATCCATTTAGTTTAAAACGAAAACAAAAATAATAAATAAGTCAATACGATACCGACTTAACACGCAAAAATCAAATCTAACCGGTAAAAAATCAGTCTTCGGTCGAGAAGACCACCTTCATATTCGTACGGTTTTCCAATAGCGCCCCATAGGCATTATACACCTGTTGGCTTTTGTCACGGGTGGTGACATAATGCCCGTTATTCAGGCATTCGATTTTCTGAAACTGACAAGGCAGTATGGTAGAGCCATATTGGTTGTATACCCCGAACTTCTTGTCCCGTTTGACGATATAACGATGGCCTAAAGAAATGATCTCGTCATACTGGCAGGGAATAATGGTCGAGCCGTACCGGTTGAATATGCCCTTTTTACCGTTTGCCGTGACGTAATAAATATTCCCTTCCTGTTGTATTTTGTTGTAGCGGCAAGGAATAATCGTACTTCCATAGGTGTTGACGATACCCTGAAGACCGTTATTCTCCACCAGATATTCTCTTCCTTCTTTCCGGACAGAACTGTATCGGCAGGGAAGTATCGTCGAGCCGTAAGTGTTGTAAATTCCGTATTTACCGCCTGCCGACACATAATAAACTCCGTCTTCGTATTCTATCGTGTTGTATTTGCAGGGGATAACGGTACTTCCATAGGCATTGACGATCCCTTTCAGACTGTCGTTTTCAACCAGGTATTTCCCCCCTTCTTTGTATATCGAAGTGTATTGGGTAGGAACGATTACCGAACCGTACAGGTTGTATATGCCCTGATATTTGCCTTTTGTCACGTAATAGGCATTGTCTTTGCATTCGATCTGGCTGAATTGGCAAGGGATAATAACACTTCCATAGCGGTTGTAAACCCCTTTGAGCCGGTCCCGGCAGACGTAAAAACAACGGTCGGTGAGTTCGATCTGGTTATAGCGGCAGGGGATAATTGTCGAACCGTACCGGTTGTAAATTCCGTATAACCCTTCCGACGATACCCAAAAAAAATTATTCGATAATTCTATTTTTTCAAAACGGCAGGGCAAGACCAGGGTCCCGTAATAATTGACAATTCCTTTCCGGTCGTCGCGGCTGATTTGAAGATACTGATTTTCATATTCTTCGATCTTATCGTATTCACAAGCGAGGGAAAGGTAAAGCCAGGCATACCCTTTTTTCAGGGCAATCGGCCGGTCAATCTCTTTCGGAAACCGGCCATCCCGTTTGTGCTCTTCATAAAAATAACTGATGATACCGTATTTCCGGCCCTTTCTGACTTTGAAAAAACAATTGTGTTGAGGTACGATTTCGTCGTACTCGTACGGTATGGCCAGCTGTTTGTCGACCACGATACCGTATTTCCCGTTTTGCCGTTCGATCCGGCACTCGTCGAAATGGTTGTCGTAGCATTCTGCAAATGCAAAAGTTACACACAATAGAAAAATGAGGGTGGAAATCAGTTTCATAAGTTTGTTTTTAGACTTCAATAATAAGAAAATATTTCTTAATTCCCAAAGAAATGTATCGACTTATTAAAAAATCGTATATTTGTTTACATTCTATTGCTGTTTCGATTTTCTTTTTTGATTTTTCCAGTTCCGGCCGTCTCCTTCCCGGATGCTGTGGTATTCTTCGATGTATTCCTTCAGTTCTTTTACTTCTTTTGGAAGCAAGGAAATGAAACCGGTTTTTCTGAAATAGGATTGGGAAAGAATTCGCCGATCAGATCGGTTTCAAAAAGACTTTTGGGACACCTTACCCGGCGACGGATTATCCGATCAGGAATTCGAATAGGTTCGGATTGTCATTGAGATATTCGTAGAGGATACCTTCGGATTTCATGCGGTCCAGCAGGCCCTGGAAATCTTCGGGATGCTGGATCTCGATGCCGATGAGGGCAGGGCCTTTTTCGCGGTTTGTCTTCTTCTTGTATTCGAAATAGGTGATGTCGTCGTGGGGGCCCAGGACGTTGCTGACAAAACTCTGGAGTGCGCCGGCTCTTTGCGGAAAACGGACGACGAAGTAATGTTTCAGGCCTTCATATAATAAAGAGCGCTCCTTGATGTCTTCCATGCGGGTGATGTCGTTGTTGCTGCCGCTGACCACACAAACGACGTTTTTTCCTTTAATTTCATTTTTGTAAAAGTCGAGAGCACTCATACTCAGGGCTCCTGCCGGCTCTACTACGATAGCGTCGAAGTTGTAAAGATTCAGGATCGTCGTACAAATCTTGCCTTCGGGCACGACGACGATGTCGTCCAATACTTTCTTGCAGATAGCGTAAGTGAGCTCTCCTACCCGTTGTACGGCTGCTCCGTCGACAAATTTATCTACTTCGTTCAGTTCGGTTACCTCTCCGCATTCGAACGATTTTTTCATTCCGGCGGCACCGGCCGGTTCGACTCCGATGATCTTGGTCTTCGGGCTCATTTGCTTATAGAAACTACCGATACCGGAAGCCAGTCCGCCACCACCGATCGGTACAAAGATATAATCGAGCTTCATCCGGGCTTCCTGAATGATTTCTAAACCGACGGTTGCCTGCCCCTCGATGATCCGGGGATCGTTGAAGGGAGGGATAAATACCATATCGTTTTTTTTACAGGCTTCGATTGCTGCTGTATTGGCCTGATCGAAAGTATCTCCCGTCAGGACGACTTCAATGGATTTACCCCCGAACATTTTTACCTGGTTGATCTTTTGCCTGGGAGTAGTAACGGGCATATAGATTTTTCCCTGGATACCGAGTTTGCTGCAGGAGAAGGCTACGCCTTGGGCATGATTGCCGGCACTGGCACAAACCACTCCTTTCTCCATCTCTTCAGGAGTCAGGGATTTGATTTTATTATAAGCTCCCCGGATTTTATACGATCTCACCATTTGAAGATCTTCCCGTTTCAGAAAGATATTGGCTTCGTATTTATCGGATAGATTTCTGTTTTTCATGAGGGGTGTCGGGACCAGGATGTCGTTGAGCGTATGCTCCGCCGTCATGATATCTTTCAAAGAAGGAAAATAAGGATCACTCATATTGTTCGGTTTAATTGGTCTGTTTTTTCATTTACCCGATGTTCTTTGCTATAAAATCGCCTACTTCGCTGGTCGGATAGGCCTGTCCGTCTTCAGCGATATCTTCGGTAACGATACCGGCTTCGACCGAACGATCGACTGCCTGGCGGATGCTTGCTCCGGCTGCTTTCAGGTTGAAGGCATATTCGAACATCATAGCGGCGGATAAAATGGTTGCCAGAGGATTGGCCACATTTTTGCCGGCGGCCTGAGGATAGGAACCGTGGATCGGTTCGAACAGCGAGGTGTGGATACCGATAGAAGCGGAAGGCAGCAAGCCTAATGAGCCTGTGATGACACTGGCTTCGTCGGTGAGGATATCGCCGAACATGTTTTCTGTAACGATGACATCGAAATGTTTGGGTTGCTGGATGAGTTTCATCGCCGCATTGTCGACAAACATGTATTCGACATTTACCTGAGGATAAGCCGGAGCCATCTCTTGTACGGTTTCGCGCCATAGCCGGGAGGTTGCCAGGACATTGGCTTTATCGACAACTGTCAGTTTGTTGCGGCGCTTCATGGCGTATTCGAAACCTAATCGGCAAATCCGTTTGATTTCGGCTTTGGTGTATACACAACTGTCGAAAGCGGTTTGCCCGTCTTCCGAACGTCCCTGGGGCCGCCCGAAATAAATGCCGCCGGTGAGTTCCCGGATACAGATGAAATCGGCCCCTTCTACGAGTTCTTGTCGCAGAGGAGAGCGGTGAACAAGGGATTTGAAAGTACTGACCGGACGGAGGTTGGCATATAATCCTAATTTTTTGCGCATTTCCAGCAATCCTTGTTCCGGACGGACTTTGGCTTGGGGATTGTTGTCGAAACGGGGATCCCCGATCGCTCCGAACAATACGGCATCCGATTGCATACAAATCCGGTGAGTTTCTTCCGGATAAGGATTCCCGGTCTTGTCGATGGCTGTTGCCCCTACTGATCCGTAGGTATAGCCGACGGTATGACCGTATTTTTTGCAAGTGGCATCGATGGCTTTGATGGCCTGTTCTATGATTTCCGGTCCGATGCCGTCACCGGGTAATACTGCTATTTTTAAATCCATGATGAAATGAGTTTGTAAGGTTCATAAGGCGACTCTTGCACTGGCTTTGTCAGAACCGAAGGCTCGCCGATCGTTTTAACGGGTCTTTTCAAATGCTTCGATCTTATGGTGTATGCTCATCAGATAGTCGACATCATCGTATCCCTTCAACAAACACTCTTTTTTGTAGGGAGAAATTTCGAAAAGTTCTTGCTCTCCTGTGGCTGTCAAGGTGACGGTCTGCCGTTCCAGATCGATACTGACGGTGGTCGAAGGAGCTGACCGGACGACCTGGAATAGCTTTGCCAGAAACGATTCGCTCACCTGTACAGGAAGTAATCCGTTGTTCAGGGCATTGTTGCGGAAAATATCGGCGAAAAAACTGGAAATGACTACTTTGAAACCTGCTCCATAAATGGCCCAGGCCGCATGTTCACGGCTGGAACCACAGCCGAAATTTTTCCCTGCAATTAAAATTTCTCCGGTATAGTCGGGGGAGTTCAGGACGAAATCTGTTTTCGGGTTTCCCTGAGCATCATACCGCCAGTCGAAAAACAATTGTTTGCCGAACCCTTCCCGGGTGGTCGCTTTCAAAAAACGGGCCGGAATGATCTGGTCGGTGTCTACATTTTCGATTTTCAGTGGTATCGCTGTGGATGTTAGGGTTGTGAATTGGTTTATCATGAGTTGAAAAGAGTTACTGAGTTACTGAGTTGCTGAGTTGCTGAGTTACTGAGTTGGAGTGAGTCGGGGACGGTGATTATGCCGTGGATAGCACAGGCAGCAGCGACGAGTGGGCCTGCCAGTAGAGTGCGGGCTCCCGGTCCTTGCCGGCCTTCAAAATTACGATTGGAGGTGGAGACACAATATTTCCCTGCCGGAATTTTGTCGTCGTTCATTGCCAGGCAGGCGGAGCATCCCGGTTGCCGCAATTCGAAGCCTGCAGCCTCGAGTGTATCCCTGATCCCTTCGTCGATGGCTTGTTTTTCTACCTGTTTGCTGCCCGGAACGATCCAGGCTGTCACGCCTGCTGCTTTTTGCTTGCCTTTCACATAGTCGGCGAATACCCGCAGATCTTCGATCCGTCCATTGGTACAACTGCCGACAAAAACATAGTCGACCGGTTTGCCCAGTAGCTTTTCGCCCGGTTTGAAGTTCATGTATTCCAGAGCTTTTAAGAAGGAAGGCAGGGAAGTCTTTTCGATTTCGGAGACTTCAGGGATAGAGTGGGTGAGGGCGATTCCCATGCCGGGGTTGGTGCCGTAGGTGATCATAGGGTAGATGTCGGCAGCATCGAATGTGACTTCTTTGTCGAAGATGGCGTCGGGATCACTGTATAGCTGCTTCCATTGTGCGACAGATTTGTCCCATTCGGTTCCTTGGGGCGCATATTCCCTGCCTTTCAGGTAGGCAAAGGTCGTTTCGTCCGGAGCGATCATCCCGCCGCGGGCTCCCATTTCGATGCTCATATTACAGATCGTCATCCGGGCTTCCATCGATAGCGAGCGGATAGCCGATCCGGCAAATTCGATGAAATGTCCGGTACCGCCGCCGGTACCTAGTTTCGAAATGAGATATAAAATGATATCTTTCGAACAAACTCCGGGATTCAATTGTCCTTCGACATTGATCCGCATGGTCTTGGGTTTGGATTGCAATACACATTGGGAGGCTAATACCATTTCTACCTCGCTGGTTCCGATGCCGAACGCCACGCAGCCTATAGCTCCGTGGGTGGAAGTATGGCTGTCTCCACAGACGATGGTCATTCCCGGTTGGGTCAGACCTGTTTCGGGACCCACCACATGGATAATTCCGTTTTTGGGGGTACCGACTTTGAAAATCGTGATACCGTGTTCGGTACAGTTATTTTCGAGCATCGACAGTTGCCGGGCGGATTGCAGATCCTGTACCGGCAGATGTTGATTTTGTGTGGGTATATTGTGATCGGGGCTGGCTGTGACCTGAGCCGGACGGAATACTTTCGCGCCGCGCGAATGAAGCCCTTCGAAAGCTTGTGGACTCGTTACTTCGTGAATGTATTGCCGGTCGATATAGAGCACACATGAACCTCCGGCGATGGTGTCGACCGTATGGGCATCCCAGATTTTATCGAATAAAGTTTTCATAAGGTGTATTTTGACTTTGGGGTACTAACTTATTTTAGCTATCGCATCCAGGAACGACTCGACCGATGCGGTGACAATGTCTGTGTTGGCGCCGAAACCGTGGTACATTTTGCCTTTGTGGGAGACTTGTACGTGTACTTTACCCAGGTCGTCGCTTCCCCGGGTGATGGCCTGTACCAGGTATTCTTCCAGATGTACCCGTCGTTTGGTGATGCTTTTTACAGCATTGATGGCTGCATCGACCGGGCCGTTACCGCTGGCTGTTTCGGTGAAAATATCTCCTCCGAAGCTGATTTGCACAGTTGCTGTCGGTATGGAAGTCGAGCCGCATACAACCTGCAACCCCACCAGTTTCATGTCGCGGTGTTTGCGCGAAGCTTCACTACCGGCAAGTACTTCCAGGTCGCGGGTGGTAATGTCTTTTTTCTTATCGGCTAATTCCAGAAAGCGCTGGTAGATGGCGTCGAGTTCGTCATTGTCGGGAGTATAACCGATGGCTTTCAAATGATGTTTCAGTGCTGCACGGCCACTACGGGCGGTGAGGACGATACTGGACTGATCGACCCCTACGTCTTCCGGGGCGATGATTTCATAGGTCTCCCGGCTTTTCAGTACACCGTCCTGGTGGATGCCCGACGAATGGGCGAAAGCATTACGGCCGACGATGGCTTTGTTGGGTTGTACCGGCACCCGCATCAAACTGGATACCAGCTGGCTGGTAGCGATGATTTGCCTGGTGTTGATACCGATATTGAAATCCAGATTTTTGTGACAGGCAATCGCCATCACGATTTCTTCGAGGGCGGTGTTACCGGCCCGTTCGCCGAGGCCGTTGATCGTCACTTCGACCTGCCGTGCTCCGTTTTGTACGGCGGCTAAAGTGTTGGCAGTGGCCATGCCCAGATCGTTGTGGCAATGAGTGGAAATAATGGCTTTGTCGATGTTGGGGACATGATTCATCAGATAGGCGATCTTTGCTCCGTACTCGTTCGGCAGACAATACCCCGTGGTGTCGGGGATATTGACGACGGTGGCGCCGGCTTTGATCACTGCTTCTACTACCCGGGCCAGGTATTCTTCTTCTGTACGGCCTGCATCTTCGGCGTAAAATTCGACATCATCGACAAATCGACGGGCATATTTTACGGCCTCTACCGCTCTCCCGACGATTTCGTCGGGAGTGGAATTCAATTTTTCGTGGATATGATACCAGGAGGTACCGATTCCGGTATGGATACGTCCCCGTTTGGCAAATTTCAATGCTTCGGCAGCCACTTCGATGTCTTTTTTTACAGCCCGGGTCAGAGCACAGATGGTTGGAACGGTTACTGCTTTAGAAATCTCTACAACGGAATTGAAATCCCCGGGACTCGAGATGGGGAAACCGGCTTCGATGATGTCTACACCCAGTTTCTCGAGCTGCCTGGCAACTTCTATCTTTTCGATTGTATTCAGCTGACACCCCGGAACTTGCTCTGCATCCCGAAGGGTGGTATCGAATATATATACTTTTTCACGCATGAGGTGATGAGGTAAAAGGTTAGAGGCGAAAAGGCTATTAGGCTAAAAGCTATAAGTTATAAGGTGGAAGCGGGAGTAGGTAAAAAAGGGAAAGGGATTAGTGAAGGTTATTGGGGCGCTTTTCATCTTTTGCTTTTTCGCCGATCTCCTTTCACTTTTTACTTTTCGCTTCTAGCTTTTTGCTTCTAGCCTTTTCGCTTTAATTGTTTTCCGGTCTCAGTTTCCGAACGACGGCACCGGCTTGCCACATCTCGGATTCGCGCATGGTCTGAAGTTCTTTTTCCAGTTTTTCACGATAGTCGGGCCGGCTGTTGGAATCGATCGAACGTTGGGCTTCGTTGCCACAAGATACCTGGCCGTACAATTCGTCGAATACCGGTTTGGCGGCATCCCGGAATTTCTTCCACCAATCGAGTGCTCCCCGTTGTGCTGTCGTCGAGCAGTTGGCATACATCCAGTCCATACCGTTTTCTGCAATTAAAGGCATCAGACTTTGGGTCAGTTCCTCGACGGTTTCGTTGAAGGCTTCCGAAGGGGTGTGGCCGTGTTCGCGTAAAGTGTCGTACTGGGCTGCAAAAATGCCCTGGATCGCTCCCATCAGAGTACCCCGTTCTCCTGTCAGGTCGGAATATACTTCCCGCTGAAAGGTGGTCTCGAACAGATAACCCGAGCCTACTCCGATTCCTAAAGCGATAACCCGGTCCCAAGCTTTGCCGGTGGCATCCTGGAAGATGGCATAACTGGAATTTAATCCCCGTCCCTGTAAGAACATTCTCCGCAATGAAGTACCCGAGCCTTTCGGAGCGATCAGGATGACATCGACATCGGCCGGCGGGATGATGCCTGTGCGATCTTTATAGGTGATACCGAAACCATGTGAGAAATAGAGGGCTTTGCCGGGAGTCAGGTGTTTTTGAATAGTCGGCCATACGGCGATCTGACCTGCATCCGATAGTAAATATTGTATGATCGTTCCTCTCCGGGCGGCTTCTTCGATGTCGAACAGGGTTTCGCCGGGTATCCAGCCGTCGGCTACGGCTTTATCCCAGGTTTTACTTCCCCGGCGCTGACCTACGATTACGTTGAAACCGTTGTCTTTCAGGTTCAGGGCCTGACCGGGACCTTGTACACCGTATCCTATAACAGCAATGGTTTCGTTTTTCAATACCTCGAGCGCTTTTGCCAATGGAAATTCTTCTCTGGTTACTACGTTTTCTTTTACTCCTCCGAAATTAATTTGTGCCATAATAATAATGATTTAATTGTTAGTGTTATTTTGTCCTTAATCCGGGTTGTTTACGCTTTCGTCGTATTTTCCCGTTTCTGTAAATATTCATTCAATAGTTCGCGTTTTGATTTGATGATCGCGATTTGGCCCGACCGGACGAATTGCTGTACTCCATGGGGTTGTAGTAATTCGAACAGAGACTGGGTATCCTCTTTGTGTCCGGTCTTTTCCAGTACGATATAATCGTCACAGATTTCCAGTATCCGTACATGGTGGTCGCGTACCAATTTTTCGACACTGTTGCTCCGGGTGACTTTGTAAAGTGCGATTTCCTGTTGTACCACTTCATCCGGGGTGAAAACAAAGGCTTTCAGTACATCGATTTTCTTTTCGATCTGCTTGACCAGTTTCTCTATCTTTTCGGGATCGGTGATGACGACTATGGTAAATTTGTGAATGCCCGGGATAGACGATTCCGAAGTCGTCAGGCTTTCGATATTGATATCCCGGCAAGTGAATACCGTCGTGATCTGGCTTAGCAATCCTACTTTGTTTTCTGAAAAGACCGTTATGATATATTCTTTATTCATCGCATCATTTTTCTATTTTATTATTATCGATAATCTCTTTTTCTCTCCCTTTTTTCCCTTTCTCCCCCCCCCCTCTACCTCCTGGCCTCCAGCCTATAGCCTTTAGCTTTCAACCTTTTCCCTTATTCCAATCTCACATCCCCCACAGCTGCACCGGCAGGAACCATCGGAAACACATTCTCTTCCGGTTCAACCCGAACCTCCAGCAGAAAGGCTCCGGGATGTTCCTTCATGGCATGGATGGCTGTTTCCAGTTCGTCCCGTTTTTCCACGCACCGGTAGGCGATACCGTTTCCTTGGGCGATTGCCCCGAAGTCAGGGTTAGTCATTTCGGTAAATGAGTACCGCTTGTCGAAAAAGAGTTCCTGCCATTGGCGCACCATACCCAGAAAGCTATTGTTCAGCAGGATAATCTTCACCGGTACCCGGGATTGAAAGATGGTACCGAGTTCCTGCAGGTTCATTTGAAAACCACCGTCACCGACAAACAGGCAAACCTCTCTTTGGGGGGCTCCGATTTTTGCTCCGATAGCTGCCGGAAGGCCGAATCCCATGGTGCCTAATCCACCCGAAGTGACGATACTCCGCGTATGTTTGAAGCGGAAATAACGGGAAGCTACCATCTGCTGTTGCCCGACATCGGTGACCAGAATCGCGTCGTGGTGATAGGCTTTCGATACCAGGTCGACTACTTCTCCCATACGGATTTGCTTGCTCGTGGGGTAGAGCGCCGGTTCTATGATTTCCTGATATTCGATGTTGTAACAGGCTTTGAATTCCGCTATCCAGTCGGTATGCCGGTTGGGGACCACTAATTCTGTCAGGGCGGGTAAAGTCTCTTTGACATTTCCCAGGACAGGTACGTCGGCATATATGATTTTATTCACTTCGGCAGGATCGATTTCCAGGTGGATGATCTTGGCGTTGATGCCGAATTGTTCGGGATTTCCGGTCACCCGGTCGTCGAAACGCATGCCTATCGCGATCAGTAAATCGCATTCTTTGTTTTTTATATTGGGGGCATAATTCCCATGCATACCCAACATACCGACGAATTGGGGATGATCGGAAGGAATGGCCGACAGTCCCAATAAAGTGGAAGCTGCAGGGATACCGCTTTTTTCCAGGAAAACACGTAGTTCTTTTTCTGCCCCGCCGAGGATGACGCCCTGGCCGATTAAAGCCAACGGTTTACGGGACAGATTGATCAATTTGGCCGCTTCTGCAATTTTTTCTTTATCGATGGCCGGAGACGGGCAATAACTCCGGATGAAGCTGACCTTTTCATAATGATATTCGGCCATTTCTTGCTGGGCATCTTTGGTAATATCTACCACGACGGGTCCGGGACGTCCCGTGCGGGCGATATAGAATGCCTTGGCGATGGCTGCAGGGATATCGGCGGCATGCCGTACCTGGCAGTTCCATTTGGTTACAGCCTGGGTGATCCCTACGAAGTTGGTTTCCTGAAAAGCATCGGTGCCCAGGAAACCGGAACCTACCTGTCCGCTGATCAGAACGACAGGAGTCGAATCCATCATCGCGTCGGCAAGGCCTGTTACCGTATTGGTAGCTCCGGGACCCGAAGTGACGATACAGACACCGGGACGTCCGCTTACCCGGGCATAGCCCTGGGCGGCATGTAATGCCCCCTGTTCATGACGTACGAGGATGTGGTTGAGACGGTCCCGATAGTCGTATAACGCATCGTATACCGGCATGATTGTTCCTCCGGGATACCCGAAGACGGTATCCACTCCTTCACGTAGAAGGGTTTCGATTACCGCTTTCGAGCCCGAAAAACAAGTTGTCTTTGTTACTTGCTTTTCCATATAGATAGATTGTGTAGTAGTGTTCATACGAAAAAAGAGATAAAAAGTAAAAACTTATGGGTTATAGAATGCGGACGGCACCCTGGTCGGCTGAACTGACGAACCGGGCGTAAGCCTGCAGGGATTTGGGTACCGTACGTTTGCGTCCGGCCGGTTCGAAGTTTTTTTGAGCGGCTAACCGGGCGGCAATATCGGGATCACTCAGTAGCAGGTTGATGGTCCGTGCCGGAATGTCTATTTCGATCAGATCGCCGTCCCGGACGATGGCTAAAGCTCCTCCGGCAGCTGCTTCTGGTGAGATGTGACCGATGGATAAACCCGAAGTCCCTCCTGAAAATCGTCCGTCGGTGATCAGGGCACAGGCTTTGTCCAGATGTTTGGATTTCAGATAAGAAGTGGGGTAAAGCATTTCTTGCATGCCCGGTCCGCCTTTAGGCCCTTCATAACGGATGACGACGACATCTCCGGCTTTTACTTCATCGTTCAGAATACCGTTCATGGCTTGTTCCTGCGATTCGAATACTTTGGCACGTCCCCGGAATACGAACAGTGATTCATCTACTCCGGCTGTTTTTACGATACATCCGTTGCGGGCGATGTTCCCGGTCAGGACAGCCAGTCCCCCGTCTTTGAAATAAGCATGGTTTACATCCCGGATACATCCCATCCGACGGTCGGTATCGAAGCGGGCATAGGTTTTACTTTGAGAACCCAGTTCCCGGCTGAATTTGCCGCCGGGTGCACTGAGATAGAATTTTTGCGCCTTTTGAGTGAGCTTCGGGCTTTTCAGGTTGTATTTCGAGAGGCATTCTGCCAGATTTTTGTATCCGACACGGTTGACCGTGGTATCGATCAAACCGGCTTCCGCCAATTCCCCGAGGATAGACAGGATACCTCCTGCCCGGTTTACATCCTGGATGTGAAAGTGAGAGTTGGGAGCGACCTTGCATAGCACCGGTACTTTTCTCGACAGGCGGTCGATATCCTGCATGGTGAAGTCTACTCCGGCTTCGTGGGCGATGGCCAGCAGGTGGAGTACGGTATTGGTCGATCCTCCCATGGCGATGTCCAGTGACATGGCATTCTCGAAAGCGGCTTTGGTCGCTATGTTACGGGGTAATACCGAATCGTCCCCTTCGAAATAATACTGTCCGGCCATTTGTACGATTAATGAAGCAGCTTTTTCAAACAAACGCCGCCGGTTAGTGTGGGTGGCTACAATGGTACCGTTGCCGGGAAGCGCCAATCCCAACGCTTCGTTGAGACAGTTCATGGAGTTGGCTGTAAACATGCCCGAACACGAACCGCATCCGGGGCAGGCCCAACGCTCGATTTTCTCGATATCTGCATCGCTGCAACGGCTGTCTGCACTCATGACCATGGCGTCGATCAGATCTATTCCCTTGCCGTCGAAATTACCGGCTTCCATCGGGCCTCCGGATACAAAAATCGTCGGAATATTCAGACGCATAGCAGCCATCAGCATGCCCGGAGTGATTTTGTCACAATTACTGATACAAAACAAAGCGTCTACCTGATGGGCGTTGGCCATGTATTCCACACTGTCGGCGATGATTTCCCGCGAAGGAAGCGAGTATAACATCCCGTCGTGGCCCATGGCGATTCCGTCGTCGATGGCTATGGTATTGAATTCGGCTGCGAAGCATCCGCGTTCTTCTATTAAGGTCTTTACGTATTGTCCGATTTCGTGCAGGTGGGTATGACCCGGTACAAACTGGGTGAACGAGTTGACGATGCCGATGACGGGCATCCCGAATTGTTCGTCTTTCATACCATTGGCTCTCCACAAACTTCTGGCTCCGGCCATCCGACGGCCTGTCATTGTAACAGCGCTTCTAAGGTTATTTCTCATTTTCTTTTATTTTGTGCAGTAAGTTCTTAAATGCGAAGAAGCCTTTCTCCCGGCGAGAGAAAGGCTTCTACAAATAGTGTGTATATACGCGTCACCCTTCTCTCGTTATCTTTGCAGGACCACGAGTAGAATGTTAATGACGATAATATGGCGATACATTGTTTTGTTCATTTTTCTGTCTGTTAAAAAAAAAGCCTTTCTCGTTTGGGAGAAAGGCATATGATCAATTTATATTTCGGTTCGATTTTCGTTTATATACCCCTCTCCGTTCCGTGGCTAAGGACCACGAGAATAATAATATTCAGGAGATGTAGGGATAAACGCTTCATGTTTTTATCATTTTTATGCAACAAAGATAGCGACGAATTTTTTTAAATTCCAAATGTTTTTTCTGTTTTTTACATAGAAAGTTCAAAATGTATAATTTTATACAAATGGAAACGTTTGTGTATTAGTAGATAATAGTTATTGATGTTGTAATAGAAAGAGTTTCATTTGTTTTGCTGTATGTTGTTGTTCATGATTTTGATGTTTTTATCTTGAATTTAAAAACGTTTTTCTTCCCAACTAATAACTCGAGAATTGAAATTAGTAAAATATAACCGTAATTTAAAGGATATGAAAATATTGAAAATACAGCAATACCGATAATGGAGAGTGAGATACTTTATTATAAAGTATCTTTGGTTTTGATATAATCACTATATAGACACCTTGTATTATTAATGATCTAAAAGTAAGTAATAGAATAAAAGACTATAAGATAAAAAAATACCTATTCCTAATAGTCTATTCCAAAAAGTTTTTTTGAAAAGAAAAATTAATGGTTGTAATAGTAAAAATATTAAAATGCATTTAGGATTTTGGTTTATAGCAATTAAATTGAAAATAAATAGTACTATAACTCCAATTAATATTCCTGCCCTAATCCACTTATTATGAAGAAGCATACTGTAATTGTTTTAGGTTATTTTAGTATTTCCTTATAGAATAAGCATGACCATTGGCTGAACCTTCCCTTGGCTGATAGGTGTCTGTTATTTCATACAATGCTCCTGAATTACGGGCTTCTTCATATAAGTTATCAAATATCATTCCATTAAAAAAATAGCTGGCTCCAATGCTGTTTTAGAATAAATTTTCCCTTACGATATTCCATGCACCGATCTATTCGATTACATAGTTTTTAGCAAAAATATAATTTATATTTCAAATATAAAAATTATACATGTTTTTTGATTATTTTTATAATTACGAATTAACTCTCTTTTGAGTGATAGTCGGTATAAATTCTTCGGTTATTTGATGAGATGAATTCTTTACTTATATTTGTTATTTCATGCTAAGTGAGTGACAGAGTATGCAAAAATATATATTGATGTGGAGAAAAAGACAGACAGGCAGGAAATGGATAAAATGTTGTGTCCGCTTTTTATTATTTGGGCTTATCTTATTGTTGGGTACGATTCTGTTGTGTAATCGGATTATCATTCATAATACTGAAAGTTGTTTGTATGATCAGGTAGAAACAATTCCCGAAAATCGGGTGGGGTTGTTGTTGGGAACTTCGCCGAAGTTGCGGGGTGGTCGGCCGAATCTTTATTTCAATTACCGGATCACGGCTGCTGTGGAACTCTTTCAGGCCGGTAAGATCAGCCGGATATTGGTCAGTGGAGATAATCGCCGCATGAATTATAACGAACCGGTTGAGATGCGGAAAGCGTTGATCGCCCATGGAATCCCGGATAGCGTGATCGTAATGGATTTTGCCGGGATACGTACACTCGATTCGGTGATCAGGGCTAAAAAAGTGTTCGGACAGGATCGGTTTACTATCATCTCCCAACGGTTTCATAACGAGAGAGCCCTGTATATTGCCGGGCGGAATGGAATCGAAGCCGTCGGTTTTAATGCGAAAGATGTCGATGTCTATAGTGGTGTTAAGACCCGGGTCCGGGAATTATTGGCCCGGGTGAAAGTTTTTATCGACATCGTTGTCCATAAAGGTCCCCGTCATTTGGGAAAACGGGAGATTATTCCCTGAAGTTTGTCCTTGAACGCACGTTTTTGTATCTTTGTCCCCATGAAGAACGGGGAGTTGCATACATTGATCGATTTGCTGGAACGGAGTTGCCTGAAGTTTCCGGAAAATGCTTATTTGTGGGAAAAGCGTGAAGGGGGGTATCGGTCGGTGACCTATCGGCAAACTCGCCGGGAAGTGGGTGATGTGGCGGCCGGTTTGCTGGCCGGAGGTTTGCAGAAGGGCGATCGCGTTGCTTTGCTGAGTGAGGGATGTAACGATTGGGTGTTCGCCGAATTGGGTATTTTATATGCCGGTGGTGTGAATGTTCCCCTGAGTATTAAACTCACGGATAAAGAATTGATATTTCGTGTCCGCCATTCCGGGGCCCGTTTCCTGATCGTATCGGATTATTATGTAGCGACTTTGCGGCGGATAGAAGCTGAACTTCCCGAAATCGAAAAGATTTATGTCATCCGTTATTCTTCGGCTGAGGAAGGAAAATATAATTCTTTCGAACGTCTGAAAGATGAAGGAAAACGTTGGGTGACAGAGTACCCTGGAATGTTGGAAAAACAGGCCGCAACAGTTAGTGGGGCCGATTTGGCCAATATTTCATATACCTCGGGAACGACGGCCGAGCCGAAAGGAATTATGCTTACCCATGAGAATTATGTGAGTAACGTGTTGCAATCCGATTCCCTGATCCGTATTCCGGAATATTTCCGGATTTTGCTTTTTTTACCTTGGGATCATAGTTTTGCACATACCGTCGGGATTTATTCGTTTATGTATAACGGGGCTTCGTTGGCAGCCGTCGATTTCGGTAAGTCACCGATGGAATATCTGCGTAATATTCCGTTGAATATGAAAGAGATAAAGCCGCATGTGTTGCTGAGCGTTCCTGCTTTGGCCAAGAATTTCCGGCGGAGTATCGAGACGGGTATCCGGCAACGGGGATGGCTGATCCGGAAACTTTACGGACTGGGACTGAAATGGGGATATTACTATCATGGTCAGGGAAATTTCCGGGGGAAAGGCGGACGTATGCTACTGTGGCCTGTGGTGAAGCTGATGGATATACTGGTATTTTCGAAGATCCGGAAAATTTTTGGCGGTAACCTGCAATTTTTTGTCGGGGGTGGGGCTTTACTGGATACGGAATTGCAAAGATACTACTGTACCCTGGGTATCCCGATGTTGCAAGGGTACGGATTGTCCGAAGCTTCTCCGGTGATTAGTTCCAATTGTCCGCAACGTTACCGTTTCGGGTCTTCGGGACAGGTAGTGAAACCTTTGGAATTGAAGATTTGTGACGAAACAGGGACAGAAGTGAAGAAAGGGGAAAAGGGAGAGATCGTCATCCGGGGGAAGAATGTGATGAAAGGATATTGGAAGAATGAGAAGTCTACGGCCGGGACGATCCGTGACGGCTGGTTGTATACCGGAGACAGGGGTTATCTCGGTGAAGATGGGTCGTTGTTTGTATCGGGACGTTTTAAATCACTGCTGATTGCCGGCGACGGGGAAAAATATAGCCCCGAAGGAATCGAAGAAGCTATTGCCGAATTATCCCCCTATATCGATTATTGTGTGTTGTACAATAATCAGTCGCCTTATACGGCCGGCCTGATCGTTCCGAATAAAACAGCTCTGACCGAATATGTAAAACAACGGGAAGAAGAACCCGGAACGGTTGAAGCTTGTAAGCTGATGCTGACGAAATTGAATGAGGAACTGATGAAATTCCGTAAGGGTGGCATGTATGAAGGGATGTTTCCCGAACGCTGGTTACCTGCTGTTGTCGGGATCTTGCCGGAACCTCTGACGGCACAGAACGGAACGGTCAATTCAACTTCGAAGGTGGTGCGGCACAAGGTGTACGAAGTTTTCCGGGAAGAGTTGGATTTTCTTTATACCCCTGAGGGAAAGGATATCCGGAATCCCCGGAATACGAAGAATATGAAGAGTATGATCACGTGGAAGATCTAATAAGAAAATTATGCGAAGGAAAACAACTGCTGTTCGAATAGGAAATGTGGTTCTTTCATCGGAAGAACCGGTGCTGGTTCAATCGATGCTGAATACGTCGACCCGGGAGGTGGATGCTTGTGTCGAACAGGCGATCCGGATTATCGAGGCCGGTGGCCGGCTGGTGAGGATTACTGCTCCGGGAGTGAAGGAAGCGGAGATGCTCGGGGAAATACACCGTCGTTTGCGTGAACGGGGATATACGACTCCGATTTCTGCGGATATTCATTTTGTTGCTGAGGCTGCTTCGGTTGCCGCCCGTTATGTGGAAAAGGTGAGGATAAATCCGGGAAATTTTGCGGATAAACGGGCCACTTTTAAGAAGCTGACCTATACCGATGAGGAGTATGCAGCTGAATTGGAAATCCTGCGGCAGAAATTTACGGAGTTTCTGGAGGTTTGCCGGCAATATGGAACGGCTGTCCGCATCGGTACGAATCATGGTTCGTTGTCCGATCGTATTATGAGCCGCTATGGAGATACCCCGGCGGGAATGGTGGAGGCTACGATGGAGTATTTGCGGGTGTGTCAGGCTTGTGACTTTAAAGATGTGGTGATTTCGCTGAAATCGAGCGATTGCCGGACTATGGTGGATGCCGTACGTTTACTGGTGGAGAAAATGGAGGCTGAGGGAATGTGTTATCCTTTGCATTTGGGAGTTACGGAAGCCGGTGAGGGTGAAGACGGACGTATCCGTTCGGCAGTGGGGATCGGAACCCTGTTGAATGAAGGAATCGGGGATACGATCCGGGTGTCCCTGACCGAGGAACCCGAAGCCGAGATTCCTGTGGCTTGCGAATTGGCCCGGATCTGTTCCGAACCGGAGTATCTGAAAGGGTGGACCCCATTGAAAGGAGAGTGTTCGAAACCTTGTATCGTGGCCGGATTGACGGGAGTAACCGTATTGGACGAACAGGTGATGAACCGGATCGGTTTTACCGTAAGTGAGGTCAATGATCCGGTATATGGTGACCGTTTGCATGCCGGTATAAAAGCACCGGAATGGATTTATACCGGGACATTGGGACCGGAATTGACTAAATTACCCCCGGATACAGGGGTTATCGTACCTCTGGAGATTCTGGATATGGCTCATGTCTATAACCGGAATGCTTCTCCGTTATGCAGTGTCGGAGCATATAAAAAGGGGGAACAGACGATCGATAGCAAGTACAGATTGGTGCAGATCTGCCGGTCCGAAGAACTGGATGCCGATTTAACCGGCCGGTTGCGGCAGGATGGGAAAGCGGTGTTGGTTTTGGCACTGCCTGTCGAATATCGCCTTTACCGGGAAATATTCCGCCGGATACAGGAGGCCGGCCTGACTAATCCGGCGATTATCCGGGCTGTCGTGCCGGGGAAGGAGAAAGAACGAATCCGTCTTGTGGCGGCTTCACAATTGGGCGGTTTTTTCCTCGACCGTCTTGCCGGTGGTCTTTGGATCGAAACACCGGAAATAGAGGACCTGACTTTCCCTTTGGAATTGAGCCGGAATATTTTACAGTCTGCCGGAGTGCGTCGGTATAAGGCAGAATTTATCAGTTGTCCGGGGTGTGGAAGGACATTGTTCGATTTGCAGGGTGCGGTGGCTAAGGTGAAAGCAGCGTTCGGACATCTGAATACGCTGAAAATCGCTGTCATGGGTTGTGTGGTCAACGGACCCGGAGAGATGGGAGATGCCGATTATGGCTATGTCGGTGCAGGGAATGGAAAGGTAAACCTGTATAAAGGCCGGAAAATGGTGCGTACTGCTGTCCCGGAAGAGGAGGCGATCGGGGCGTTGAGAGAAATGATAGAGGGTAGAAGCTAAAGGCTAAAAGTTAAAGGCTAAAGGTTAAAAGCTAAAAAGCTAAAGGCTGAAGAGTAGAAACTAAAGGGTAAAAGCTGGAAAGGGAGAGGGTAAAGGCGGGGAGAAAGGTAGAAAGTAAAAAAAAAGACTTTTAGTAGGAGGTGGGTGGCATGAGTGTTTAATTTTAAAATTTATTTTATGTCGGAACAATCGCCTCTGTCTTTAGGAACAGAGGATATTAAGAAATTATTGATGCGTTATGCTGTCCCGGCGATCGTAGCAATGACCGCTGCTTCGTTGTATAATATGATGGACAGTATTTTTATCGGACACGGGGTGGGGGCATTGGGAATTGCCGGTTTGGCCGTGACTTTCCCTTTTATTAATCTGGCGGCGGCTTTCGGCTCTCTGGTGGGAGTAGGAGCTTCTACACTGGTGTCTGTGAAGATGGGACAAAAGGATTTGAAAAGTGCCGAGGCGGTGCTCGGGAATGTACTTTTGCTGAATACCGTGATCGGTTTTTTGTTTATGACGGTATGCCTGATTTTTCTGGATCCGATCCTTTATTTTTTCGGGGCCAGTGCGGACACTTTGCCGTATGCCCGCGATTATATGAAGGTAATCCTTTATGGTAACCTCATTACTCATATTTATATGGGGCTCAATGAGGTGATGAGGGCTTCGGGTTACCCGCAAAGGGCGATGATGGCGACGTTGTTTGCCGTCTTGATCAACGGAGTGCTGAATGCACTTTTCATTTTTGTTTTGGATATGGGAATCAAGGGAGCTGCCCTGGGGACGATCTGTGCCCAGTTTTTGGCTTTGCTCGGGGTGTTGTACCATTTTTCCAGTCCGAAAAGTTTTATTCGTTTTCAAAAAGGAATTTTCAAGGTCAGATGGCATATTGTCGGAGGAATGCTGGCTATCGGGTTGTCGCCTTTCCTGATGAATCTTTGTAGTTGTCTGATCGTTTTGCTGATCAATAATGGATTGAAAGATTTCGGGGGAGATATGTATATCGGAGCTTATGGGATCGTCAACCGTATTGTGTTTTTGTTCATCATGATCGTTATGGGATTTAATCAGGGGATGCAACCTATTGCCGGATATAATTTCGGTGCCCGGCAGCTGTCCCGGATGATTCAGGTATTGAAATATACGACCTTATGTGCCATTACCGTGACCACTCTGGGATTTTTGATCTGTCAGATTTTTCCACGGACGATTATCCGGATGTTTACCGGTGATTCCGATTTGATCGATATTGCCGAACATGGGATGCGCCTGATTCTTTTGTTTTTCCCTTTGGTCGGTTTCCAGATGGTATCCTCGAGTTTTTTCCAGTCGATCGGGATGGCCGGAAAAGCGATTTTCCTGTCTTTAACCCGCCAATTGATCTTTTTATTGCCCTGTCTTCTTATCCTGCCGCATTATTGGGGTACCGACGGCGTTTGGGGAAGTATTCCGGTAGCGGATTTTATCGCTTCGATTACAACCGGGTTGATGTTGGGCTGGCAATTGAAGAAATTCAAGACCGGGGGATTGAATAATACAAAAGATTCGGTAGCTTTGTAATAGAGTTTGTAAACTGATATTTATGGAAAAGAAAATAATCATCACCATCGGAAGACAGTACGGTAGCGGTGGCCGCTATGTCGGTAAGAAGCTGGCTGAACAATTGGGTATTGCGTTTTACGATAAAGAATTGATCAACCTGGCTTCGAAAGAAAGCGGCATATGCGGTGAATTTTTCGAGAAAGCGGACGAACGGAATTCCGGTAGCCTGCTGAAAGCTTTAGCTATGGGTTTTTCGATGAATAACGCCATTTTTCAAAGTAACGATTACCTGTCGAACGAATCGTTGTTTCAGATTCAGTCGGATGTGATCCGTAAAGTGGCTGCCGAACAGTCGTGTATCCTGGTTGGCCGTTGTGCAGACTATATCTTGCGGGATAATGAAAATTGCATAAGTGTTTTTATCAGTGCCCGTATGGAGGACCGGATCCGGCGGGCTGTCGAGTATGCTCATATCGAAGAGAAAGAAGCCGAGGAATATATCCGGAAAGCAGATAAATCCCGGGCTTCTTATTATAATTACTATACCGATAAAATCTGGGGGGCTGCAGAATCTTACGACCTGTGTATCAGTTCTTCCGTTTACGGTATCGACGAAACGACCGCCTTTATCCGGGAGTTTGTGAGTAAACGGTGAAAGCGGTATAAACGGATAAAACGGTAAAAGCAGCTGTTTCTGCTGTTTTATCTGTTTTATCCGTTATTTCCGTTTCTACTGTTCTTCTATCAACGTATCGAATAAATCGCTTTTATTTTGCCGGTAAAAGGCTGTATTGACTACTTCTCCCCGTTTGTTGATGATTTCGTAGTGCGGGATTCCATTGATTTGGAAAAGTTCCCGTAGATAATTGTATTCGTCCTCCGGTATCCGGAATTTTTCTCCTTGCAGATCGGCTGTGAATCGGTTGTAATCGTTTATAGGTGAAGATTTTTCGTCTGTGATGAACAGGAATACGATATTTTTTCCACTATACTGTTCCCGGAGCGGTTTCATGTTTTGAATATCTGCCCGGCAAGGACCACAGCTCGTAGCCCAAAAGTCGACGTAGATCACTTTCCCCTGGTAAGGAGCGATGATTTTGCGGAAGATATCGGCACCTTTTCCTGCTGGTAATGCTCGGGAAGCCTTGATTTCCCGGGGACAGTATTTTTCGAGCAGGTAATGGGCTTTTTGACGGAGATAGGGGTTTTTTACTTCTTTTAATGTGAGGGCTACAAGACTGTCGGCTGTACTGCGTTGCAAGTTTTTGAGGTTTGTGCTCAGATCCCGTATTTTTATAATGTCATAACTCAAGTTGGGTTCGAGCTGAAGAGAATGGTAACAGATGCTGTCTTTTATTTTCCATTCGGTTTCGATCAGTCGGGGAAACCCCGATACTTCATATTGGGCGGAAATTTTGTAGGCTTGTTCGAAAGGAGGGATATATTCGAAACGGTTGAAAAATACCCAATTTTCATAGGGAATAAGCAGGTTGGGGTCGTTTAGCGGCATTTCTTTCAGGAAGTCATAGTAATCTTGAGGAACTTCGGCTTGCAGGATTTTGTTTTCCGGCTCCTCGTTTTGGAAATATTTCCGGGTGGTAGCAAAGTCCAGGATATGAGTTGCGATATCGGTTTTAATGTAGGTTTCCAGGATTTGCATGGATTTGGGACTGAAATGATATTGACGGTTCAACCGATCCAGAGTGTTTAATTTGTCTTCGAGTTTTTGCATAGCCTGGATTTTGAATGCCGTCGGAGTCAATTGTTTGGCTTGTTCTCTGAAATGGATATTCCCTTCCCTTTGAATATGGATCCCGGCTTTGGTCAGGTCGGCGTTGATTTTTGAAGAAGAGCCCATATAC
>NZ_LARE01000212.1:0-366 GCF_000980245.1 Odoribacter sp. N15.MGS-14 | reverse complement strand
AGGTCCCAAGGGTTGGGCTGTTCGCCCATTAAAGCGGTACGCGAGCTGGGTTCAGAACGTCGTGAGACAGTTCGGTCCCTATCCGGCGTGGGCGTAGGATATCTGAGAGGAGCTGTCCTTAGTACGAGAGGACCGGGATGGACTGACCTCTGGTGCACCGGTTGCATTGCCAAATGCATAGCCGGGTAGCCAAGTCGGGACGGGATAAACGCTGAAGGCATCTAAGCGTGAAGCCCCCCTCAAGATGAGATATCCCATAACATAAGTTAGTAAGACCCCTTGAAGACGACGAGGTAGATAGGCAGAAGGTGGAAGTGTGGTGACATATGGAGCTGATCTGTACTAATAGGTCGAGGGCTTAACCAA
>NZ_LARE01000211.1:0-368 GCF_000980245.1 Odoribacter sp. N15.MGS-14 | reverse complement strand
GAGGCTAACGCAGGGAACTGAAACATCTTAGTACCTGTAGGAAAAGAAAATAATAATGATTCCCCCAGTAGTGGCGAGCGAACGGGGATTAGCCCAAACCAATGTTGTTACGGCAATATTGGGGTTGTAGGACCACGTTGTCGCAAGACATTCAGTGAGAAGAATTCTTTGGAAAATGAAACCATAGACGGTGATAGTCCGGTATTCGAAGCTGAACGAAGCGTAGTGGTATCCTGAGTAGCGCGGGACACGAGGAATCTTGCGTGAACCAGCCGGGACCATCCGGTAAGGCTAAATACTCCCGAGAGACCGATAGCGAACCAGTACTGTGAAGGAAAGGTGAAAAGCACTTCGAATAGAAGAGTGAA
>NZ_LARE01000210.1:0-376 GCF_000980245.1 Odoribacter sp. N15.MGS-14 | reverse complement strand
GGGGCTGTAGTAGGTCCCAAGGGTTGGGCTGTTCGCCCATTAAAGCGGTACGCGAGCTGGGTTCAGAACGTCGTGAGACAGTTCGGTCCCTATCCGGCGTGGGCGTAGGATATCTGAGAGGAGCTGTCCTTAGTACGAGAGGACCGGGATGGACTGACCTCTGGTGCATCGGTTGAGCCACCAGGCTCATGGCCGAGTAGCCAAGTCGGGACGGGATAAACGCTGAAGGCATCTAAGCGTGAAGCCCCCCTCAAGATGAGATATCCCATAGAGTTAATCTAGTAAGACCCCTTGAAGACGACGAGGTAGATAGGCAGAAGGTGGAAGTGTGGTGACATATGGAGCTGATCTGTACTAATAGGTCGAGGGCTTAACC